>JAHBVV010000019.1 GCA_019637335.1 Candidatus Hydrogenedentota bacterium
AGGAGGCTTGCGAGCGCAATTGTGGTTAGCCGCTGATCGCTGTGCATCGCGGAGAACATTGGGAGGCTGTCCATATGCGCTTGATTATCTTCATTTGCAGTGTGCTCATCCATGCGGTGTGTTCCCTCTCCGTATACTTCCTCGCGCCGGACTTCTTTGGCGATACTTATGCGGCGGTTCCCGTATTTCTAGGTTTGATGGGTTACTTCGGGTGGCGCCTAACTCAATGTGCTGCTCATGAATATGCGCGCTTCCGCTCCTTGAGCTTACTGGCGTTTTTCTTTTCAGGTTGCGCCGCACTGAGCGCCTTCTTGCCTCTTGTGGCCCTGGTCCTGTCGGAATGGGCGGCATCGCAACTGCCTCGAGGCGTCGGCGAAGTACTCGTAACGGGCGTTTGGGCCAAGGTTGGGATCACAGTTTGCTTCGTGCTTGCCATGGTGAACGTCTGTCTGCTTGTATCCATCTACAGAAATAAGCGCGAGAGCATGGTTCGCCAGAATGACACCCGTGAAATACAGTGGCTGCATATCGGCGGATTACGGGTCTCCGCGGCGTTCCTGTTATGGCTGAATGCGGCCTTGATACTCGTGTTTGCCGCGGCAATGGCAATCACGGTGGTTTGGTACAAGGTTTCGATGGACGGAATGCGAAAGGACTTGTTGCGCCAGGCGGCTTTCAGCGATATGGCGGTTTCTCATCTCAGTCTGCGATTGGCGCAGTCGGATTACGAATCCGGCAATTTGCGCCTCTTCACCCTGGAGGACACCGCCGTCGAGGGCGAATCGGAACCCGACGGGGACCGTTCCCTGAGCGTTTCCCGGCTGGTGTGGTCCGGTGATGAAGCGACCGGCGCGGCGCTTGTCCGGAGGTTTGTTGCGGACTACAATCGAAAGATGCGGGAACTGGTGAGCGCGCGTGCCGCAAATGAGTAGATCGGGAAGCGCGGGCGCGGGTATAGAGGAATGGCGGCAAGCTCAGCAGGAGGGTATATGATATGTCGAATCACGCAGTGACAATGGCAATCCGTTGTTGCCAATTCCTGAATACCAAATACGTGATAGTGCTATACTTCGCGTGGTATTGGACCGAACTTGATGGACGAGGCTTTCCGTTTCCATCCGTCGTGTATGGTATTGGGGTTTGCGCAGTTTATTTTGTTATCTGGCTGGAACTTAACAAATTCACCAGTCGGCGCGTTGTGTTTGGGAAGGGTGTCGGCTGCAGTATGGGCGAGCTTGGCTCGGCCCTCCTGATCCTGACGCATCCGGCGTTCTATCTGGCGGAGGATCGCGGCATCTGGGGAGTTCATGAGGTCTTTTTATATTTGTGGCCTGTTGGCTATCTCGTCGTCCTGGGCTTTGTCATTGGCATGATAGTGGATCGAAATGAGAAACTTACCTGAGGGCAAGGTGGCCCGGCTTGAAGTGGTGAGGAAGCAGGGGTGTTACAGAATGGCGCGTACCCTGGTCGAAACCAGCTATCTACACGCGAGCGACGGGAAGCGCTTGGGCGATGCGCCGCACACCGGGATCTCGCTACAGGAGGGTTCTCCAAGATGAAAATTGATTCTGATCGCGCCATAATCGGCGGCAGCCTGTTAGGGATCTTTGGCGGATGCCTTGGGATGCTATTGGGAGACGTGAAGTCTGGACTTCTCTATGTTGTATTGTTCTTGATTCTTTTTAACGTGACGCAAACACGCATGGAGGTAATGGCGGCGATTAGGAACAAGGGTGAACAGCATACCGACGATGCGGATGCGTGAGTGTGTTGCGCCTGCCGGAGGCTCCGGGCGGTTGCGAAGGCGTTTAAAGCCCGCGTTCGCCGGGGCGGGCGCCAGCAGAGGAGGGCTTGGGTGAGAGCAATCGAAGATATGCGCAATAGAATCAGGTTGCTACACAAGCGTGAATTGGAATTGGAAGACCGTGTAATTGGCTTTTTGAGCGTTGAATTACGCCGTTGGGCGGGTCTCCTCTATGTGGTGGCGGGGTTCTTCGTCTACCTGCTAAGCCCTCTTGCAGATCTGATCGTACAATGGATCGTATCCTTTTTGTGTCTATTCGCGTGGTTACTAGCATTTCCCTTGCTCTTACGTGTTAAAGAAAAGTGGATGGTTTTCTACAAGTGGAGATTTGCGTACTGGACACTCATCGTGGTCGCTTTTGTCTGCGCGGCTCCATACACTCTTTTCCCGTGGGTGTGGCTCTGTCTCTACCGTGCTTACGCGGCATTCCCGAGTTTGTTGTAGTGTTTCCACATAGCATCCCACTTTCCTTGCCCCGCCTTCGATTTCGCGCCGGGGAAACACTGTTCAGGACGCATTCGACGTGGCTCCATCTTTGGCAGGTGTCGTGCTTTCTTTCGGCTGGCGTTGGAACACAAACGCGAGCGCCTCGCGGAGGGACTTGATCCCATGGGGATGCACAACATGAATGGGTGGAATTGGTTCACCGGCAATAAATGGAAGGCGATCATCGCCGCGGCGGCCGTGCTCTGCCTCATTGCGGTTGGACTATGGTCGGGCGGCTACGCGGTCCTTCGGTATGTGTGGTATGGCGCCGTGGACGGCCCGATCGCCGTTATTCGCCCGGATGGCTCCCCGGCGCCCGCGGAAGCGCTTGCCTGGCTGAAACCGGCGGCGGAGAACTTCTTCGCGCAGTCCGGCGATTCCCACTTGCTCGACCTGTGGACGAAGCACGGGGCCGCGGGCGTCCTGGCCACCCTGCATGCCGGCACGCGAACGTTTGGTTCGGGTTTCCTTCGTGAGTTCACTTTGGAGAACGCCCCCGAGATATTTCCCATCCGCACCGAGCGGGGCTGCAATCTGGTCGATTGGGAAGGCAATGTCCACCTGCGGTTGGGTCCCAATGTGGACGATGCGGGGCCTGTGTCCGGGGGGTTGGTCGCCGTGCGGCGACGTACGGTGGATGATGGGTCGGGAACGGCCAAAGCCGCCTGGGCGTACCAGAATCTGGACGGGGAGACTGTTGTTCCGGGGCCGTTCGAGATTGCGTTTCCCTTTCAGGAGGGCCTCGCCGCGGTGGCGGTAACGCAGGATGACGGGACGTTGCGCTGGGGAATGATCGACACGAGCGGCGCCTGGGCCATTGCGCCCCGTTTCTGGAGTTTGGGCGGGTTTTCGAACGGGCTGGCGCCCGCGGAGATCCGGGCGGACGACAACACGTTGGAGACCGCTGGATTCATCGACCGTTCGGGCGCGTTTGCCGTTACGTTGGACGGCGCCCGTGGGATGCTGAGTTCACATCGGGATGGGCTCGCGCTGGTATGGTATGGGTCGAGCCCGGGATACGCCCTTGTCGACGAAGCCGGCGCCATCGCCCTGGCGCTCGACTACGAGGACGTGGCCCCCTTTTCAGACGGTCGAGCGCCGGTGCGGGTCGGCAACGCCTACGGGTATATCGACACGGCGGGCGCGCTGGTGATTCCGGCGAAGTACGAGCGCCCGGCTTCCTTTTGCAGGGGCCTGGCGGTGGTGGTTCGTTATTCCGCCGTTCGCCATTGGGTGCTTCAAACCTACCTGACGTGGAAAGAGGCGCTTCCGGCGGGCCTGGGGTAGCCCTGGATTCGCGGGCCGGCCCCGGAGCGACGCAGAGGCCAATCGCGCGCGGGCGGGCGGCGGCGGTGTGTGGGGGGGGGGACAGCCGAGACGGCTGTGCCACGTTCCTTTCGGGGTGGCTTTTTGGGGGCGGGTACAGGCCCCTTGGGGACTGCCTCCGGCTCTTAAGTGGGCCAACGTATTGTCCAATGGCGCCAATCCAGCCAGTGGCTGTACCCGCAGAGCTTTCGGCGGGTACAGTCCCCCGCGATTTTGGGGTGGTATTGGGCGCTTTCGCGGCTTGGGTGGAATTTGTCGCGGGCTCCAGTCCCCTTGGGTCAGCGACGGGACAGCCGCGCCGGTTGTTGGTGTTGTGGGTTGGTTGGGCTGGCTTTTGGTGTTGTGCGGGCTGTTGGTGCGTGGGGTGATGGGGCGCCGCAGTCCCTGGGGTGGGCGGATTGCGTTGCAGTCCGGGGACAGCCGGGACGGCTATCCTACTTTTCGGCGGGTACAGTTTTTCACTACGCTTCGCGTCACCCATTAAGGACGAAAAAAGACGGCGGCTTCGCCGCCTGGCAGGCGGGGACGCCTGCGCTCCCAGCCTTTGCCGCTTCCTTGTTTGGGATACTGTAATCTGGTTTGCATGGGGCAGTTGTGGTGATGCTGGGGCGCAGGTCGGATTGCGTTGCAGTCCGGGGACAGCCGGGACGGCTATCCTACTTTTCGGCGGGTACCGCCGTTCATGACGCGTTGCGTCACCCGTTAAGTTTGAGATACTGCTCCTGACGGTTGCGCTCTTCTGGAGTCTCGCACGCTCAAGCCTTCGCGGCGGAGCCGCGGAGCTTGAACTTGGCACCCGTGGCTCCCTTTGGGGGCGACGGGACAGCCGCGCCGGTTTTCGGTGTTGTGGGTTGGTTGGGCTCGCTTCTGGTGTTGTGCGGGCTGTTGGTGTGTGGGGTGGTGTGGCGCCGCAGTCCCTGGGGTGGGCGGATTGCGTTGCAGTCCGGGGACAGCCGGGACGGCTATCCTACTTTTCGGCGGGTACAGTCGTTCATGACGCGTTGGGTCACCGGTTAGGTTTGAGAAACTGCTCCTGACTGTTGGCGCTCTTCTGGAGTCTCGCACGCTCAAGCCTTCGCGGCGGAGCCGCGGAGCTTGAACGTCGGAGATCCGCCGCAGGAGGATGGCACCCATGGCTCCCTTGAAATTTCAGAGCAGTCCCCTTGGGTCAGCGGTGTGCGATGAGGGTCCAGGCGAATCTTGAGGCGAGGAACATTTCGCAGGCGAGGGTCCAGGGGAGGGCGAGGGGGTTGATGCGGGGCCAGCGTCCGGCGCGGATGCGGTCGAGGGCGTTTTGGCGGAGGGCGTTGAACTGGCGTCGCCGGGCGACGTAGCGGATGGCGATTTCCTCGTAGCCGGCGATGAGTTTGGTGGTGACGAAGCGCTCGGCGTCGATGAGGGTGTTCTGGCCGGGGACGTTGACTTCGATGGCGCGGACGTAGGCCTCGACTTCGGCGGCTTTTTGCGCGAGTTTGCGGCGTGCGGAGGCGCTGAGGTGGCTGCCGGTTTCGCTGAGCTGGCGCAGGCGCGTGGCGGCGGTGTTCAACATTTCGCGCAGCTCGCTTTCGGCGTCGGCGTAGCGGCCTTCGAGGCGGAAGCCGGCGACCCGCCGCTGTGCGGCGATCCATCGTTCGCGGAGGTCGGCGAGGGTGGCCCATCGGGGGTCGCGGGGCTTGCGGGTGAGCATCCAGATTTCCTGGAACTCGATGAAGAGCTGGAAGTAGACGCGGAAGCTTTCTCGCGCGTCGAGGAGGCGTCTGCGCAGGTAGGCGAGGCGGCTTTCGCTGGGGTAGGTGGGCCGGCGGCCGCGGCGCTCTTTGAGGCGGTAGATGCCGGTCGCCATGGGGTGTTGTCCGGTGAGGGCGCCGTGGCGGTACCAGATGGAGAAGCCGAGGATGGTCCAGTACTGGCGCGCTTCGGCGCGGAGCAGGGCGGCGATGATGTTCTGGGTGCTGTAGAGGGCGTTCATGGCCTCGTCGTAGGCGGCGCGCCAGCCGCCGCTTCCGAGGCGGGGGTGGCGGAAGGTTTCGTGGAGCCCGTCGTAGTTGTTGTAGTCCGCGTCGATGGGGACGCCGTCCTGGATCATCCGCCAGTGGTCGCGCGAACCCGGCAGCGGGGTGAGCATGAAGAGGGAGGCGACATCGACCTGGACCTCGTTGCGCAGAAAGGCGATGTTCTCGCGGACGGATTCCCGGGAGTCGTGGGGGAGGCCGATGATGTAGCCCACATGGACGAGGATGCCGTGTTCGTGCCAGGCGTCGACCATGGCGCGATACTGGTCGGCGTGGTTCTGTCGCTTGCCGACGGCCTTGAGGTTTTCGGGGTTGACGCTTTCCATGCCGATGAAGGCGAGGTAGCATCCGGCGCGGGCGGCTTTTTCGACGAAGCCGGGGATGCGGTGGGCCTGGGTGTCGGTCTGCATCATGAATCGAACGGCGATGCCGCGCGCGCGCAGGGCGATGAGGCCATCGAAGATCGCGCTCCAGGCGGGATTGCGGGAGAAGTTGTCGTCGGTGAAGAAGTAGGAACGGATGCCGCGGGCGTAGTTGTCCTCGACCGCCTCGAGCACGCGTTCGGCGGGGCGGTAGCGCATCTTGCGGCCCTGGACGTTGATGATGGTGCAGAAGGAGCAGTTGAAGGGGCAGCCGCGGCTGGTGTCGATGGTGGCCATGCGGCGGGCGAGGTAGCGGCGCTGTAGCCGTTCGCTGGCGCGGGGCACGGGGGCCTGGGCCAGGTCGGGGAACTCGGTGATGTTGTAGATGGGCTGGAGGGCCTGGCGGAGCGCGTCGCCGAGGAGCCGGGCCATGACGCCGGGGGCCTCCACCTCGCCGCGGACGAGGGTGACCCCGGCGTCGAGCAGGCGCTGGAGATCGTGGGAGGGCTGGTCGAAGAGCGCGAGCATGCCGCTGACGTGGAAGCCGCCGATCATGACCTGGACGCCGGCGGCGCGGAGATCGAGGGCGAGGTCGGTAGCGCGCATGAACTGGTTGCTTTGCACACCGGCGAATCCGACGACCACGGTGGTGTCCGGGCGGCGGTTCCAGCGGGCGATGCGGCGGACGGGGATGCGCTCGAGGGTGTCGTCGAAGACGGAGACGGATACGCGGACGTCCGGGCCCAGTTCGCCCGATTCGCCGGTGTGTTCGGCGAGGCGCTGGAGGCAGCAGAGGGTGTTGGAGGGGAGGACGCCGCGGAGATAGCGGACGACGTAGCCGTCGTCGTCGTAGCGCGATGGCCGGATGAATACGGCATGCAGGTGCTTCATGGGTTTAACCCGCCCTTTCGTGAAAAAACAGCAGTTCACGAAGCGCGAGCCCGGCCCACAGGCGCACGATTCTCTTGTGGCTTCCTTCCGTGCATGCGGAGGGAATGCTTTATTGTGGCACAAATCGGGAGGAAAGGGGTAGCGGGGAATTGGGGGTGTGGGGCGAGCCGCTCGGGTGGGGTGGCGCTGGTGGTGGACGGTTGGTGTTGCTCCAGGCACACGAAGGCGCTGGGGCGCCATCGCGTGGCACGGGGAGTGACCTTTCGGCGGGTACAGTCCCTTTGGGGACTGCCTCTGGCTGACAAGTGAGCCTACAAAATGTCCAATGGCGCCGATCCAGCCGGTGGCTGTACCCGCAGAGCTTTCGGCGGGTACAGTCCCCCGCGATTTGGGGGTGGTTTTGGGCGCTTTCGGGGCGTGGGTGGATTTTGTCGCGGGCTCCAGTCCCCTTGGGGCGACGGGACAGCCGCGCCGGTTGTTGGTGTTGTGGGTTGGTTGGGCTGGCTTTGGGTTTTGTGCGGGCTGTTGGTATGTGGGGTGTTGGGGCGCCGCAGTCCCTGGGGTGGTTCGGATTGCGTTGCAATCCGGGGACAGCCGGGACGGCTATCCTGCCTTTCGGCGGGTACAGGCCCCCGCGATTTGGGGGTGGTTTTGGGCGCTTTCGCGGCTTGGGTGGTTTTTGTCGCGGGCTCCAGTCCCCCTGGGGGCGACGGGACAGCTATTATGCAGGGATTAATGGGATATGTTCAGGTGGGCCAGCCCGGAGGGAATTCTATGCGGCGTTACGTGGGAATCTGGATGACGGGTGCGGTGGCCGCGGTCGCCCTGGGCGGATGCGAGGAGATTC
This sequence comes from Candidatus Hydrogenedentota bacterium, assembly GCA_019637335.1. NCBI lineage: Bacteria > Pseudomonadati > Candidatus Hydrogenedentota > Candidatus Hydrogenedentota bacterium. The sequence goes on from JAHBVV010000019.1 coordinate 7,729, forward strand.
CGTGTCCGGAGGCTATTCCAGGGCGTGTGGAGTCGGAAATCACCGCGACCTTTGACGCGCGGGCGTGGGACATCTGCGCGGCTTCGGGCGGCGGCTTTGTGGTGGCGGGGTACGCCTCCGGACAGCCATTCTCTCCGGTAGCTTCCGCAACGTATGAGAGAAGTCTCGATTCCTTTGTCGTTATGCTGGACGCATCCGGGAATATCGAGTGGTCCAGGACCTTTGGCGGCGATGGGGCCGACGAGGTGCGAAATATTGAGCCGGCGGGGGATGGGGGGTATATTGTCGCCGGAAACAAGGGGGCCTCGCCCCTCGATCCGGTCTTCTTTTACGATCCGGCAAGCGTCTTCGCGGCCAGGCTGGACTCCCAGGGGAGCGTGCTGTGGACCGTGGAACCCGAGACCGATCGCTTCACGGCGGCGTATGGGCTTTGCGTAAATGCCGACGGGAGCTTCGTCGTGGCGGGGGACACACGAGACGCTGAATACGGGGCGTCCGACGCCTTTTTGATCAAATTCGACCCCAATGGGGCGGAGCTCTGGCGCCGGCGCTATGGCAGTGGCCGGGATGTGGGCGCCCAAGACGTCATCACAACGAGTGACGGCGGATATGCGTTTACGGGGTACGTACAGGATCAGATTGTAGCCAGGCTTGATGCCGGCGGCGAAGTACAGTGGGAGTTCTTTCTGGACGAGGTCGCCATTCTTAAGGAATTGGCGTTCAGAACGAAGAAAATCATTGAGACGTCCGACGGTGGGTTCGCCGTCGTCGGAAGCACCTTTGGCGAACTGCTTGTGCTTAAGCTGGATGGCGGCGGCAACTACTTGTGGCAGGCCCGCGTGTCCGATGTGGGCGAGGCGGAAGGGCATGCTATTCTGGAGACTGCCGAAGGGGACCTGGTGGCGGCGGGCGTGAGCTACGCGCGCAATTCGTTTGGAAGACGTGTCTGTTCGCATTTGCTTCTCGTTCGATTGGGGAGCGAAGGGGACATACGCTGGAGCGGTCAGGTGGGCAGCAAGGAAACGATATTTCCGTGCGCCATGGTCGTGGATGGCGATAGCCTCAAGCTGGCGGGCTCTATTCGGGAGGACTTCGTGCATTCGATCTATCTGGTGACCACGGATGCGGGAGGATGAGGGCGGTGATGGGTCTCGGCGGGTACAGTCCCCCGCGATTTGGGGGTGGTGTTGGGCGCTTTCGCGGCTGGGGTGGTTATTGTCGCGGGCTCCAGTCCCCTTGGGGACTGCCTCTGGCTGGTACGTGGGCCAACGTATTGTCCAATGGCGCCAATCCAGCCGGTGGCTGTACCCGCAGAGCCTTTCGGCGGGTACAGTCCCCCGCGAGTTGGGGGTGGTGTTGGGCGCTTTCGCGGCGTTGGTGGTTTTTGTCGCGGGCTCCAGTCCCCTTGGGGGGCGACGGGACAGCCGCGCCGGTTGTTGGTGTTGTGGGTTGGTTGGGCTGGCTTTGGGTGTTGTGCGGGCTGTTGGTGCGTGGGGTGTTGGGGCGCCGCAGTCCCTGGGGGTGGCGACGGGACAGCCGCGCCGGTTGTTGGTGTTGTGGGTTGGTTGGGCTGGCTTTGGGTGTTGTGCGGGCTGTTGGGCCGTGGGGTGGTGGGGCGCCGCAGTCCCTGGGGGGCGGCTTGGGTGGTTTTTGTCGCGGGCTCCAGTCGCCTTGGGGGGGCTGCCTCAGTCGATGTCTTCCATGGCGACTTGCTGGTTGTAGAAGGCGACGATGCCTTTTTCGCGGAGGGGGTTGCCTTCCTGCATGTAGGCGAGGGAGGTTTTGGGGTGGCGGTTGAGGTTGCCGGCGATCATGTAGGGCATTTCGTAGCCCCACTTGAGCTCGGCTTTCAACGATTCGAAGTATTTTTCGATGAGGGCGAGGACGGGGCGCACGTCGTATTTGGGGTTTTTGAGAAAACCGAGGAGGAGTTCGGTGGTGCAGTTGCCGGCGGCGCGGCCCATGCCGTAGATGCTGCCGTCGAGCATGTTGATGCCCTTGCGGATGCCCTCGATGGTGTTGGCGAAGGCGAGTTGCTGGTTGTTGTGGCAGTGGATGCCGACGGTTTTGCCGTTGAGGCCGTCGAGGTATTTGTCGGCGAGGTAGTGGATCTGTTCGGAGAAGAAATAGCCGAAGCTGTCGACGAGGTAGACGGCTTCGAAGGAGGTTTTTGCGAGTTCGGCGAGGGCTTCGTCGAGGTCTGGCTCGATGACGGTGGAGGCGGCCATGATGTTCACGCAGACTTCGTAGCCGAGATCCTGGATGTGGCGTCCCAGGTGGATGGCCTTGTCCACTTCCTTGGCGTAGGTGGCGACGCGGAACATGGAGATTATGGATTCGTCTTTGGGGAGGAAGGCGTCGTAGTCGGTGCGTCCGACGTCGACCATGACGGAGATCTTGGTGTCGCATTCGAAGGCGACGTCGCGGAGGTCCTCTTCGTCGCAGAAACGCCAGGGGCCGTGGTTTTTCGGGTCGAACTGTTTCTTGTCGGCGCGGTAGCCGAGCTCCACGTAGTCCACGCCGGCGTCGACGAGGCCCTGGAAGACGTCCTTCACCATGGGCTTGTCGAATTCCCAGTTGTTCATGAGTCCGCCGTCGCGGATGGTGCAGTCGAGAACTTTAATTTCGGGGCGGTACATGCGTGGGGCTCCGTGGATTGCGTGGTTGGAATAGCGCGTATCCTACAATTTCACTGTGTGCGGGTGCAAGGTTGGCGCGGGCGTTCGGGTGGTTTGCGGGTTGCGAGGGGGCTGCGCTATGATGCCGGGAGGAGGCGGAACGCCGATGGACGCAACAGGCCCGGGCCGTTATGGAAACTGAGTCGCAGAGCGATTTTCCGTGGCTGGAGGATGCGACGCACGAGGAGATGGCGCGGGCGGTGGAGGCGATGTACCGCGTGCACAAGCTGATTCGGGCGATCACGGATCTGGACGCGCTGCTGGAGTACATCAGCCAGGAGAGCCAGCGGGTGGCGGGGGCGGAGGCCTCGTCCATCATCCTGTATGACCCGGATATGGGGGATCTGTATTTCCACACGGCGCTGGGCGACTATTCCAGCAGCGAGACGCTGAAACGGGACATCCGGCTCAAATTGGGGGAGGGCATTGCGGGGGTGGCCGCGGCGGAGCGCCGATCGGTTGTTGCGGACAACGCGCAGCAGGATGATCGTTTCTTCCGGAACGCGGACCAGGCGACGAATTTTACGACGCGGAATGTGCTGGCCGTGCCCATGGTGGATCACGAGGAGCTGATCGGGGTGCTCGAGGTGATTAACAAGGTCGGCGACGGCGGGTTCACACTGCTGGATGTGCGGGTGATGGAAATGTTCTCGACCCTCGCGGCGACGTCGATATCCAATGCGCGCCTGGTGAAGGACAAGATCTCGACCGAACGGTTGGCGGCGATCGGGCAGGCGGTCACGGGGCTCTCGCACTACACGAAGAATATTGTGAGCGGGATGAGCAGCAGCGCCGAGCTCATTGAGGCCGGTCTTCGCCAGGGCAATCTGGAGTTGCTTGCCAAGACATGGCCTGTGTTCCGGCGCAGCACGCAGCGCATCAGCCACTGCGTCCAGGACATGCTGAGCTTTTCCAAGCCGCGCACGCCCTGCCGCGAGCCGTTTTCGTTGCGGCAATTGATCGACGAGGCGTATGAATCCTACGCGGAGCTTTTCAGCAAGCGTGGCGTCGAAGTGACGATCACGTGCGCCAATGTGCAGGATACGGTTTTTGCGGAGCCGGCTTCCCTGTACCGGAGCCTGTTGAATCTTCTGGCCAACGCGGCGGACGCGGCGCCGGACACGGGGGGGCGCATCGAGGTTCGCGCGACGGGGCTCCCATCGGGCATACTGGAGATTGTGGTGGAAGACAACGGGCCGGGAGTCCCCGAGGCGCTTGAAGAGCGGATATTCGACCCGTTCTTCAGCACGAAGGGGGCGAAGGGCACCGGGCTGGGCCTGGCGATCACGCGCAAGGTGGTGGAGGAGCACGGCGGCCAATTGCAGCTTAGGAAGAGTTCGCTTGGCGGCGCGGCGTTTCATATCACGTTGCCCGCCGGCGCGCCGGAAAGGACATTGCTGTCACCATGACTGCCACGAATCGAATGGACTCCGTAGGCTGGGTGTTTTTCTGGGTTGTGCTTGCGCTCTACACGCCGCTTTGCATCTATCTGGTGCTTGCCATAACCGTCGAGTCGCTGGGGATGGCGGCGCGCGCGGGGACGGGCGTGTGCCTCGCGTTTTTCGCGGCGGCGTTTACATCGTGGCTTGCGAATAGTATCCTTTCCTACCGGGCGCAACGGTTGGACGCGCGGGAGGCGGCGGCGCGGGCGGCGGCGGGCAAGAAGAAGCGCAGCCGGGCATCCGAGAAGTAGCCGGAGGTAATATGGCCGATATTTGGGACATCGCGCGGTACGTCGAGGCGAATCCGGACGATCACGAGCAGCGCTGGCGCCTGGCGAAGAAGCTGTATACCGCCTGGGAGTACCGGCTTGCGCTGGAGCACCTCCAGATCCTCAAGAACGAGGGGCCGCGCCGGATCAATATCCTGCGCTACCTCGGGGCCACGTATTACCGGCTTGGCCGCTACGAGGAGGCGATCCGGGAACTGGAGGGGGCCATCGACCTCTGGCCCGACGAAATCGGGCTGTACGAGCAACTCGCGCGCGTCCTGGAAATTGCGGGGGACAACCGGCGCGCATCGGCCCTGTGGAAAAAGGCGCTGGAGCTGGATCCGCACCATCCGATGGCGGCGCATGCTGCGGCGCGCCTGATGGACGGCGGGCCGGAATCCGCCAAAAAAAAAACCAACAATCAGGCCTGATTTCCGATGCGGAGGACTTGCGCATCGGGGACAGCGACAGCGGCATTGACGTAAGCGAAGCGTTGCATTGCCCCCGGTGTGGCGCGCAGTGCGATGGCGCGGCGGAAACCTGCTGGCAGTGCGGGGCGGCCCTTCGTTCGGGGCGGCCTCGGGGGCGATTGACGCCGCGCCTCCTGCATCGTGATTCGCCCCCCATGGACGCCCGGCGGCTTGAGCTCCGTCTGCTGGGAGCGGCCCTCGGGGGATTGCTGGTCGCGCTGGCGCTGAGCGGCATGGCGATCGTGCAGGCGTGGCGGCACGGGGATATGCCGGTGACGTCGGTGGCGGAGGCGCTGGCTTACCACATCGCGGGCGCGCGCATTCTTACCGGCGCGCTGATGACGCTTGCCGCACCCCTCTTATTCCACCTGACGGCCCATGTGCTCCGCCTGCAATTCGCCCGCCCGACCCATTTTTTGACCCTGGCGGGCGTCGCCGGGGGCGCGCTGGCGTATTCGCTCAGTTTTCTGCCCCGGCCCGGCCTGTATCTCGCTGTTCTGATTCCACCGTTCGCGGTGTTTGCGCTGGCGCTGCTGGTGCTCCGCCTGCCCGCCGGCCGCAGCATCGCGCTCAGCCTGTCCCATGGCGTATTGAGTTTCGCGGCGGCCGCGGTTGCGATCTGGGGCCTCGAGTCGTTTGCGGTCGGGACCGTATTGAATCCGGTTTCCGAGGCCCGCGCCGTGTACCGGCTGGCCGGCCGGGAGCCGCAGCGGACGATTGAGATACATCCCCGGCGGACCGGCAGCGGGTACCCCGCGTTGATGTGGCACGAGAGCGGTTCCGTGTGGGTGAACCGGCGCGCCGCCCTCAGCGCGCTGCGGGTCGAGATGCCCGACGAAACCACCTCCTGGAGTATGCGCCTTGAGCCGCGCGACGGTGGCGGGCCGGTCGTGGCGTTGCGCGGTACGGGCAACCCGGCGCAGTCCCCCGTTTTTTTGCCCGTGCCCGGCACGGCCTATGTGATCAGGTTGGATCCGGCGCCGTTGCCCGACCACCCCCTGCGCATCATCACGCCGATTCCGGTGTCCGCGTTACCGGCCCGGTAGGGCGGAATCGGGGGCGGAGATCGGCGCGCCGAAGTCTTGAAAGCATGCCTCTGCCTCGTGGCGCACGCCGCGGTTGAAGGGCCATCGCTGGAGTGCCTGGCCGTAGTGGCGGCATGCTCCGCCGCCATCGCCGAGGGCGGCTTTCGCTTGGGCCGAGAGGAGGTGGATACGCCCGGTGTCGAGGCCGGCTCGCGCGCGCGTGAAGGCGCGATCCGCGCCCGCGTAATAGCCCTGTTCGAGCGCCCAGATACCCCGCGATTCGAAGGCTTCCGGCGGGGCGCCCCAGGCCGCGGTGGCGCGTGCGTAGGCATCGCCCGCGGGGAGGCCCGCCACGTGCCGGTCCTCCGCGCGGCAGAGCAGGTAGCTGGGGTAGAGGGCGAGTACGATATAAGCGAGCGAACCCGCGATGGCCAGCGAAACTGTGAGCGATTGCCGCGCAAAGCCGGGCAGGCGCGCCCGCCGGGAACGTGGCCCGCGCAGATTGCAGCCGAGAAACAACAACCCCGCCAGGGCGTGGGGCGGGCTGTACCAGAGGGGATGGAGGAAGGACATGGCCGCCAGGGCCGCGAGGCAGGCCAGCGCGCCGGTGGCGCGCGCGCGGAAGCGCATCGCCAGCCACACGGCGAACACGAGCCCGAGAATTCCGGTTTCGCAGCCTACCTCCAGGAGATCGAGGTGTGCGTGGTAGGTCACGCGCTCGGCGCTTTTTCCTAGGGCCGGTGTCGCGCGGGCCCCGAGCGGTTCGGGTATGTGCCGCGCGTACTGTCCCAGCCCGACGCCGGTGAAGGGGTGGGCGGCGGCCAGGTCAAGGCTTGCGCGGACGATCCAGGCGCGCGTGTTGCCGCCGTCGTCTCCGGGGCCGCCGGTGTTGGCGAGCCGCGTTGCCAGCGCGCTCAGTCCGGCGGCGTGGAGTAGTATGGCCAGCGCCACGGCGATTGCCGCCCAGGCGGCCGCGCGCCGCCACGCGATCATGTTTCGGGCGATCAATACGATGCCGCCCGCGGCGACACCCACCCACGCGGCGCGCGTTTCCGCGAGGAGGATGGCGGATAGAAGGAGGACCGCCCCGGCGCCGCGGGCCAGGCGGTGGAGCGGGCGCGCGGGGGCGCGGAGGCTCGCGAGCGCAACGAGGCCGCAGGCGAGATAGGCGCCGAGCAGGCCCTGATTGCCGAAAACGGAGTACATGGGCTGATCGTAGTGGGCGTAGGGCGGGAACCAGCGGTTGAGGGCGCCGGCGCGCTGGAGCAGCGCCAGGGCGGCGCAGAGGAGGCACGCCGCGGCGATGGCGGCGAGGAGCCCCTGCTCGCCCCGGGGATTGCGGAAGAGTGGCCAGGCCAGAGAGGCGAAGAGCAGGAGGGCGGTGAGGCGCAGGGCTTCGAGGCCGGCGAACAGGGGAAAAGATCCGGCGGCGAGGGTGGCGATCATGGCCGCGGCAAGCCCCGTCCAGGCGGGGGCCCAGGCGGCGAAGCCCCGGCCCGAGCGCGCGGCGGACCCGGCGGTGCAGAGCGCCAGGACGCCAGCCCAGAGTACAAGTTGTTTGGCGTCCAGGAACGAGATGAGGGACATGGACCAGGCCACCGCGGTTCCGATGAGGGTCACGTAGACGAGGCTGCGTTGTCCAACGTCGCGGACGCCGGGCCGTGAAGCTACGAACCGATCGCAGACGGGAATGGCCGCGTTCCGGCTTAAGGGATTGATGTATTTGACGATAGATTGATCGTGCATTTGGCGGTGTTGCGCTCGTATCCCGGCGCCGGAGTCACTTCTGGACGAGCCGCCAGTGTAGCATGGCGGCTGGCTTGCTTCTTCGTTTGATCGTTAACGGGCGGCGGCCCCGGATTTGCGGCGCCCGCATCGCTCGAAATTGCGGCCTGCCGGACCGCGTGTTAGAATGCAGTTGTTGTCTCTGCGGCACAGCAAACATTTCGGGGATTGTTGGTAAGCGCCCGGCGCGCGGTGGTTTAGCGCGGGCTGGCCTGGATGGCGTGGCCGGAATGGCCGGGCCAACGGCAGAATACCCTTCGGACAGCTTAATGAACGAACCAACCGATCAGAACCCGTCTCCGCTCGATCCGGAATTGCTGCGGGAGTTGGAAGCCGCCGAGGCGGGAAGCGGCTCGTCGCTATTGGACGATGCGCCGCTGCTACCGGCTTACCACGTCGATGATGATACGCCCCTGGCTCCGGTTGACCCGGATTTCGGGGTCCTTCCAGCCGGTTCCCAGGGTTCAGCGCCATCGGATTTTCTCGGTGGCGACGATCAGGCGGAAGAGCCGGCCGGGGCGTCGAGTTCCGACGAGGGGATGATGGACGCAGGGGGCGTCGCTGCTCCAATGCCGACCGAAGTCCTGGATCGCTTGCTGGCGCCCGATCAAGAGGGCGGGGCATTGGAGGCGGAGCGTGCCGGCCTCGATACGCCCCCCGCCGGGCGTGCGCCCGCGGATCCGGAGGCCGGTAGGCTGGCGGACATGGATGCGGATGCGGAGCGCGCCCCGTCCGCGTCGTCTCCGCCGGCGCCCGCGGATGCCGCCGCGCCGCCGGTTGCGCCCGCACTTGAAACCGAAGCGCTTTCCCCGGCGAGGGAAGCCGGGGCCGGCGAGGATACGCTATCTCAAGAAGAACTCGAATCGCTGCTGGCCGCCGCCACGGGTAAGGGCGCGCTGCCCGAAAGCGCCGGGGCGCCGCCGGAATCCGTATCGGCCTTGGACCTCGAACAATTGCTCGACAGCGCGGTGTCCAGTCTGGCGCCGGGCGCGGGCGACGCCGGGCCGGAGGCGGAGCCCGAGGACGATCTGGACAGCTATCTGGATTCGGTGTTGCCGGCGGACAGCGCCGCCTCGACCGGGGCCGAGGACATTCTCGATCAGTCCAGCATCGACTCATTGCTGTCGGCTTCCGGCGGGGATGAATCCCTTGCGCCGGAGGGGGTAGACGGCCCGATGGGCGGCCCGTTTGGCGGCGAGGCCGGCGAGAGCGCGCTGGAGGCGTCCGGGTTTGACGCGGATGCTGGATTGCCGGGGGATGCGTCCCCGCCGGACGTTGCGGACGATCTCGGTGCGGGGGTCGAAATATCTCAGGACATGATCGACGCGCTGATCGCAAGCGCGCAGGCCGAAGCGCCAGTGGAAGGGGGGAGCGGATCCGAGAGCGCCATCGGCTCCGAGAATCTTGCCGCGGCCGCGACGGCGTCTAGCCCGGACGCGGATCTGCTGTCGCCCAGCGATCTGGACCGGCTGATTGAAGAGTCCCGGCGCCCGGACTGGAAGCGGCCGGCTTCCGAGGGCGCGGCGCCGGAGATGCCCGCGCCGGAGGCTTCCGCTGGCGCTGTTCCGCCGGAAACGGTTCTGGACGGCGCGGCCGTTGCGGCCCGCACGCGGCGCTTCCGGAAGCCCGGCGTGATTATTCCGTTTGTCCGGCGTCACCCGTTGCGCCTGGCGGCCAGCCTGCTCGCGGGCCTCATCGCGGCGGCGGGGACGGGCGCGTTTCTCTGGTCCCACCGCGAGTTTGTGCCGCGCGGTCCGGGCCCGTCGGCCATTCAAGCGCTGGAAGTGGTCATCGAGCGCGCGCGGGAAGAGATGGCGCGGGGTGATTTCGCGGCCGCGATCGAGGAGCTTGAGGGGCCGCTGTCGCGGGCGCTTCCCAGCGCGCTGCGCGCGGACGGGCAGTACCTGCTGCTCGAAGCGCGATACCGCGGCTTTCGCGGCGCGTATGGCACGCCGCCGTTCGACACCATGGTCGCCCAGATCGAGGCGGTGGTCGAGCAACTTCCCAACCATGCGCGCGCGCCCGAGGCCCTGGCCTGGGAGGCCCGCCTGTACACGCCCGAGCTGCCGTACAAGGCCCTCGACATCTACCGGCGGATTATTCAGGAATACAGCACGGGTCCGGGGATGGACGGCATCCTGCGCGACGCCGCACGGCTGGCGCTGGAGAACAATCAGACGCTCGACGCGGCGATATTCGCGCGGGATCTGCTGCGGCGCTTTCCCGGGTCGCCCCACGCGGGGGACGCGATGCTGACCATTGCCGACACGAATGTTCGTGCGGGCAACATGGCGGACGCGCGGGCGACCTATGTGCGCATGGCGGAGTCGGAACCGAACTCTCGGCTGGGGGCCCAGGCGTATCTCCGCCTGGCGCGGCTCGCGTTCGAAGCGGGGCAATACGGCCAGGCGATCTTGCACCTGACGCGGCGCCTGGAGACGACGACGACGACCGAGGGCAACGACGAGGTGTACCTCCTGCTGGCGCAGGCCTACCGGGCGTCGGGCCAGTTGAATGAGGCCCGCGATACGCTGGCGGACTTGCTGAACCTCTTTGAGCCGGGCCCGGTCACGCCGCGCGCGTACGTGGAGTACACGCAGGTTCTCGAGGCGCTTGGAGATCGGGAGCGCGCCCTGCGCACGGCGCGCCGCGCGGCGCTGGAGTACCCGAATGCTCCGGAGGTGCTGCGCAACCAGGGCGAGTTCGAGGGGCTGACGGGCAACGCGCTGCCAGCCGCAATTGCGTTTGTTGCGGCGGATCGGGCGGGGGCCGGCGACCCGAACCTGCTGCTTGCGGCGGCCCGCTACTACCGCACGGCCAATATGCCCCGCGAGGCGGCGGCGGCCTACGGCCGCCTGAAGACGTACTACGGCGGATCGCCGGCTTCCATTCAGGGCGGGATCGAAGCGGCCGAGTTGCGTTACGCCGAGGGGGCGGTGGAAGGGGCCATCGCGGACTTGAAATCGCTGCAGGCGGCGACCCGCGGCACCGAACACCACCTGCCGGCGGTGCAGTCGCTGCTGGGGATTTACCAGGAGCTCGGGCTTTCGGATCATATAACCGCGCTTGCGGGCGAGGTCGCGCAATTGTCGGAGGAACCCGAGGTGGTCGCGCGGGCCGCGCTGGATCTCATGAGGGCGGGCGAACTGGAGCGCGCGCAGGCCGCGATTTCGCGGATCGACCTGGCCCGCCTCAAGGAGCGAACCGCCTTTGACCTGCTCATGCGCGAGGGCGAGGCCCTGCTTGCGGTCGCCCCGCAACGCGGGCTCGAAAAGATGGAAGCCGCCTTCTTCAATTACCCCGCCGCCCGGACGCGCGAGGCCGACCAGAAACTGCTCGACACCTACCTGCGGACGGGCCGGGCGGCAGCCGCGCGGCGCATGGTGATGGATCTGAAGGCCGGGGTCGAACAGCGCCCCGCCGATGCGCCGTATCTCATCGACGCCGCGATTGCGTGGGGGGACTATCTGTACGACCGGGAAGACTACCGGACCGCGGTGTTCGCGTATGCCCTGGCGGAGGAAGCGGGTGTTGATCGCGGCGAGCGGGTCTCGGGCATGCGGTCCACGCCGGAATGGGCGCGCTACCAGCGGGCCAATGCGCTGCTTCGCCTGGCCGATTACGCCGGTTGCCTGCCCCTGTACGAGGCGATTGCGGCGTCCGATTCGCCCTGGGCCGGTGAGGCGGCGGTCAAGGCGACCGCGGCGCGCCTCGAACAGCGCCAGCGGGGCGTCTCCGTGGCGGCGGGCTAGACGCCGTGCCCACGTTTTCGCTGCACCACCGCGTGACCGATTTTCTCGGGCGCCAGATCGCGTGGAGCGAGGGGGTGCTGGCGGAACTGGACGCGTTTTGCCATGCCGGCGACGCGGCGGATGTGGAGGCCCACCTGGCCCAGCAGGAGGTCCGCGCCCGCGAGTCAAACGAACTCGCCCGCGAATACGCCGGACTCGCCAGCGAGTGGGCGCGGGGCGCGGACGTTCCACCCGGCGCGCGCGAGGAGATCGCGCGGCTTTCGAGCGTCTCCGAGGAACTTCTGGGGCGGGTTCAGGCGGGGTATGCGCGGGCTGAAACCGTGGTGGCGGCGCTGCGCGACAGAAATCGTGAGGCGCAGGCCGACTTGCGGCGGGGCCGCCGCTCTGTCACTATTTACACACCGCCTAACCTGGAGCCGCCGGGCTTTCTGGACACCGACGCCTGAATGCGTGGCTTGGCGTATGGACGCGACAACGACAAGAGCACCCGATGAAACCTCCACAAACCGACGTAGAGGCGCTTGCGCAGGCGCTGGACCTCTTCACGCGAACGACAGCCAGCATGGAAGAGGCCTACCGCCACTTGCAGCAGCGCGTCACCAATCTCGACCAGGAACTCGCCACCAAGAACCTCCAGCTGGCCCTGACCACCGATTATCTGTCAAATCTGCTGGAGAGTATCACCGATGGGGTGATTGCGGTGGACATGGCGGAGCACATCACCCGGTACAACCGGGCGGCCCGGGTTGTACTCGGTTTTGAGGCGGATGAGGTGGTCGGTCGCCCGTTTCGGGAGGTTTTCGGGCGTTCGTTTCACGCGCCCAGCATGCCGGGCGCGATGGAGCTCATTTCCCGAAGTGGGAGGCGGGTTCCCGTGAGTGAGAAGGATTCCGTTATAGCGGATCGGGACGGACACCGGCTGGGGTATGTGAAGACCTTCCAGGATTTGAGCGAATTGAGCGCGCTCCGGGAGCAGGTGCGTCAGATTGATCGGCTTGCGGCGATCGGCGAGATGGCGGCGACGGTGGCGCACGAGATCCGAAACCCTCTCGGCGGAATTCGCGGTTTTGCATCGTTTTTGGCGCAGGATACACCGGAGGACGATCCCCGACATCGATTGGTCCAGAAAATCCTCGCGGGCGTCGGCAGCCTGGAGAAAGTGGTCAGCGGACTGCTGGAATACACGCGTCCCGTGGAGTTGAAGCTCGCCCCGGCGTCCTGCGCGGCGATCGCCCACGCGGCGATGCGCTATATGGAATACGATCCGGCGCGAATCACGATCTTCACTGAAGTCGATCCGGACTTGCGGGTGCTGGCGGACGCGGACCGGATCCGCCAGGTTTTGATGAACATTCTGCTGAACGCGGTGCAGAGCATTGAGGGGCGGGGCGAGATCCGGATCAGCGCGGACGCGGACGAGACGGCGGTGTACCTTTCGGTACAGGACAATGGATGCGGCATGGACGAGGCGGCGCTCCAGCAGGTATTTTCGCCGTTTTTCACGACGAAGGAGAAGGGGACGGGCCTGGGGATGGCGGTGTCGCAGAAGATCGTGGACGGGCATGGCGGGGCCATCACGGCGGACAGCGCGCCGGGAACGGGAACCCGGATCGTGATCCAGCTGCCCCGCGCGGAGTAAGATCGCCGGATGGACACTCCCAAGGCGAAATACCGGTTGCTGGTGATTGACGACGAGTCGTTGATGCGTGAATACGTCGAAGAGGCCCTGGTTCGGGCGGGCTACACCGTCGACACGGCCTCGAATGGCGCGGACGGCGTGGCGCTGTTTGACGCGCACCAGCACGACGTGGTGGTGACGGATTTGAAGATGACCCCGATGGACGGGCTTCAGGTGCTTCAGGCGATCGAGGAGCGTAAGACGCAGTCGCGGGTTATCGTGATGACGGCGTACGGCACGATCGAAACCGCCATCAGCGCGCTCAAGGGCGGGGCGGCGGATTACATTCTGAAACCGTTCACGCCCGACGTGCTCGAAGTGGCGGTAAGCCGGGCGCTGGAGCACCAGCGGCTGGCGCGAGAGAACCAGTACCTCCGGGAGGAGCTGAACGTTCGGTACCATGCGGCGGCGATGGTGGGGAACAGCCAGGGCATGCGCCGGGTGCATGACGAAATCGGCAAAGTCGCCAACAGCCGCGCAACCATCCTGATTCGCGGCGCGAGCGGCACGGGCAAGGAGCTTGTCGCCCGAGCGATCCACCACGGGGGCGGGCGCGCGGAGAAGCCTTTTGTGAAGGTGAACTGTGCGGCGCTGTCGGCGGGGATCCTGGAAAGCGAGCTTTTCGGTCACGAGAAGGGCGCGTTTACCGGGGCGCACGACCGGAAGATCGGGCGTTTTGAACTGGCGGATGGCGGGACGCTGCTGCTCGACGAGGTGAGCGAGATCAACGTGGAGTTGCAGGCGAAATTGTTGCGCGCGCTGCAGGAGCGGGAAATCGAGCGCGTGGGCGGCACGCGGACGATCCCGGTGGACACCCGCATCGTCGCGACGTCCAACCGCGATCTGGAGGCGGCGGTGCGCGAGGGGAAGTTCCGGGAGGACCTGTTTTTCCGGCTCAATGTGATCACGATTGAATTGCCGCCGTTGCGGGAGCGCCGGGAGGACGTCCCGCGCCTGGCCGAGCATTTTCTGCAGGTTTTCAACCGGGAGAACGGGCGCCGGATCCAGGGCTTTACAGAGGCGGCGCGCGACGCGCTGCTGGCGTATGCGTGGCCGGGGAATGTGCGTGAATTGCAGAACGCGATTGAGCGGGCGGTGGTGCTGGCGCGGGGGGAGTGGCTCACGCCGGACGATTTTCAGTTTAATACGGCGGGGCTGCTGGCCGGGGGGCGGGAGAATGGCGGCGGGTTGGCTCCGGGGACGACGGTGGCGGAGATGGAGCGCGCCTTGATCTTCAAGACGCTGGAGCATTGCGATCAGAACCGGACGCGCGCGTCGGAATTGTTGGGGATCAGCGTCCGGACGTTGCGGAACAAGCTGAAGGAGTATCAGGACGCCGGGATTGAACCGCGAATGGACGCGAATTGACGCGAATGAGGATCTGAATTGGGGGTTGGTGTTGTGAGGTTGGGTGCGGTCGTTGCCGTGGGCAGGAATGCTCGCGATCCTGGGGGGCGATCGCGTAGCGCGGGTGTCGGTGGGGTTGGGGTGGCTTGGGTTGGGGGTGATCGCTCGTTCAGGGTGGTGGGGCTGGATGTGGGGTGGTTGTTGCTCCGGGCACACGAACGCGCCTGGGGCGCGATCGCGTGGCACGGGTGTCGGTGGGGTTTGGGTGGATTGGGAAGGGTTGGGGAGCGTGTGGAATCCGGGGGTTGTGTTGGGTCAGGCAGGGATGCCTAACCTCCTGTTGCGTCGCTGGTGTGTGGTGGGGTTGGGTGGATTGGGAAGGGTTGGGGAGCGTGTGGAATCCGGGGGTTGTGTTGGGTCAGGCAGGGATGCCTGACCTCCTGTTGCGCCGCTGGTGTGGTGTAGGGTTGGTTGTTTGCTTTTTGGCCGATATTTTGATATATTTAGAAATATGGAAACTATGGATGCGATAGGCGCGCTGCAGAGTCTGGCGCAGGAGACGCGGCTGGCGGTGTTTCGGCTGCTGGTGCGGGCGGGTCACGGCGGTATGACGGCGGGCGACATTGCGGGCGCGCTGGATGTTCCGGGGCCGACGCTTTCGTTTCATCTGAAGCACCTTTGTCATGCGGGGCTGATTACGTGTCGCCGGGACGGGCGGTCGCTGTGGTATCGCGTGGAGTTCGAGCAGGTGCGTCTGTTGCTGGCGTATCTGATGGAAGATTGTTGCCAGGGGAATCCGGCGGTATGCGGCGATGGCGCGCTGTTGTGCGGGATTTCGCCGGGAAACGATGGAGACGAACATGGCGGATGCTGCTGAAAAACTGAAGGTGCTGTTTCTCTGCACGGGGAATTCGTGCCGCAGCCAGATGGCGGAGGGTTGGGCGCGGGCGCTGAAGGGCAACGAAATCGAGGCGTATTCCGCGGGCATTGAGACGCACGGGCTGAATCCGAATGCGGTGCGGGTGATGGCGGAGGCGGGGGTGGACATTTCGGGTCACCAGAGCCAGCACCTGGACGAATTGAAGCATGTTTCGTTCGATTATGTGGTGACGGTTTGCGGCCACGCGCACGAGACGTGTCCGGTGTTTCCGGCGGGCGCGCGGGTGGTGCATGCCGGGTTTGACGATCCGCCGAAGCTGGCGAAGGACGCGAAGACGGAAGCGGAACTGCTTGCGCCGTACCGGCGTGTGCGGGATGAAATCAAGGCGTACGTAGCGGGCCTGCCCCAGGCTTTTGAGGAGATCTGAACATGAGTGATGCGCAAGCGATTCGAGAGACGGTCCGCGCGGGTTATGGCGCGATTGCCGAGGGCGGCGGATCGTGCTGCGGCCCGGCGACGAACTGCTGCGGCGGCGTAACGGCGGATGCCGCGACGGAGCTGGCGGCGGCGGTGGGCTATGACCTGGAGGATTTGAGCGCGCTGCCGGAGGGCGCCAACCTGGGCCTTTCCTGCGGGAACCCGACGGCGCTGGCGGCATTGAAGGCGGGCGAGGTGGTGCTCGACCTGGGCAGCGGCGGCGGCTTTGACGTGTTTATCGCGGGCCGCAAGGTGGGGCCCGGCGGCCGGGCGATCGGCGTGGACATGACGCCGGCGATGCTGGATCGCGCGCGGAAGAACATCGCCGGCTATCGCGAGCGGACGGGCCTGGACAACGTGGAGTTCCGGCTGGGCGAAATCGAGCACCTGCCGCTTCCGGATGAATCGGTGGATGTGGTTATCTCCAATTGCGTTATTAATCTGTCGCCGGACAAGCCCCAGGTGTGGCGCGAGATCGCGCGCGTGCTCAAGCCCGGCGGGCGCGTGGCCGTGAGCGACATCGCGCTGCTGAAACCGCTGCCCGCGGAGGTGGTGGCCATGGCCGAGGCTCTGATCGGGTGCATTGCGGGCGCGGTGACCGTGGCGGAGACGGCGCGGATGGCGGAGGCGGCTGGGCTGGAGCGCATTGCGCTGGATCCGAAGAGCGCGTATGTGGACGCGATGATGGATTCGGTGCAGGATTTCTCCTACCGCGAGATGATGGCGCACCTGCCGGAAGGCGCGAAGGCGAGCGATTTTGTGGTGAGCCTCGGTGTGAGCGCGGTGAAGCCGGGCGGCGCGGAAGCGTGCTGCGGGCCGGGTTGCTGCTGAGCGATGGGGGGCCGCGGGGCCGCAACCAAAGAAATGATCACCACGAAGGGCGCGAAGACCACGAAGCGAAGGAGAGACGAAGCTTTGACCGCAGAGAACGCAGAGAGCGCATAGGGTGATTTCTTGTACGCAGAGGGATTGGGTGGATGATCTAGAGCGCATTCTTAACCACGAATGAACACCAATGCACACGAATGCATCGGGAGCAGCCGCGGGCGGCGATAAAGAATTGTGCCCACGGATTGCACTGATGACACGGATAGAAAATGATTTCGGTCGTTGGGGTGTGCAGGCGGCTGCGTGCTGTTTCCAAGGCAGCCTGTTTGGATTGTTCAGCATCGGAATTGTAGCGGGGTTGATCGGTGGGCGGGCGGCTTCTGGCCGCAACCAAAGAAATGATCACCACGAAGGGCACGAAGACCACGAAGGAAAGAAGTTGGAGAAGGATTGATATTCACGCGAAGGCGCAAATACGCAAAGAAGCTGGTGTGGGCGTGATGCACAGTCACGGCGGGCGGGGGACTGGATTTGGAGCCACAAAGAGCGCATAGAACACAGAGAAATTCTGTGATGGCGACTGGCCTGAGGGGCATCTTCTTCCCGAAGGGCCAGCGCAGCCTGGTGTGATCGCGAGTGGAAAGACCGAATACAGCGTCCTGGCTATCATGCCGATAAACCGTTTTTCATCAATGACTTGTGCTGTGGCGTGTTTGGAAATCCTGCTAAAAAAATTGACGGATAGTAGTACGAATGAAGAACAGGTGTTTCAGGCTCGGGATTCCGGGACTGCGGTGATGGCGTCAACGGGTCGTTCAGACACAAAGCACGCGTTGTCTCAGGCTGGAAGCCCAAGCGACGTTGGCGCATGTTGAATGATCTCGGTGTCCGTGGATCCACGGGGGCTGTCATTTCGGCGGGAAACCTGTTGTTGAGACGGATCGTGGCGGCTTACGCCGGGCCGCAGAAATTTTTTGAAAGGTAAGATCGATGGGTTGCTCCACCGTACCGGCCCCGAGCACGGGCCAGGCCATGGGTATTTTTGAACGTTACCTGACCGTATGGGTGGGGCTGTGCATTGCCGGCGGGATTGTGCTGGGGAAGGTGGCGCCGGGTGTCGCCTCGACGCTTGACGGTCTGTCTATCAACGTGAATGGCGCGCCGGTCGTCTCGATTCCGATTGCGGTCTGCCTGTTTTTCATGATGTACCCGATCATGGTGAAGATTGACTTCGCCAGCGTGGTGCGGGCGGGGAAATCCGGCAAGCCCGTGCTGCTCACGTTGTTCATCAACTGGGGCATCAAGCCGTTTACGATGTACGGCATCGCCGCGCTGTTTCTCGGGGTGCTGTTTCGCGGGTTCATCGGCGAAGACGCCACGGATCTGGTGAAGATGCCGTTCGGGCTTGACCTGCCGGTCGGGGCGGAGTACGGTTCGGGCGTGGTCGTGCTGCACGAGGGGGCGAAGATGCTACAGGTCCCGCTGTGGCGCAGCTACCTGGCGGGCTGTATTCTGCTCGGCATTGCGCCCTGCACGGCGATGGTGCTGGTTTGGGGTTTCCTCTCGCGCGGCAATGACGGGCTGACCCTGGTCATGGTGGCCATCAACTCGCTGACCATGCTGGTGCTCTACGGCGTGCTGGGCGGTTTTCTGCTGGGCGTGGGGCGGCTTCCGGTTCCGTGGCAGGCGCTGCTGCTTTCGATTGGGGCGTATGTCGCGCTGCCGCTGGTTGCGGGGTACTTCAGCCGCCGCTGGATCATCGCGGCGAAGGGGGAGGCGTGGTTCAAGGAGAAATTCCTGCACGTGCTGACGCCGATCACCATTGTGGCGCTCCTGGTGACGCTTGTGCTGCTTTTTTCTTTCAAGGGTGAAGTGATCCTTGAAAACCCGCTGACGATCCTCTGGATTGCGATCCCGCTTTTCATCCAGACTGTGGCCATTTTCGCGCTGGGCTATTTTCTGGCATGGACGCTTAAGCTGCGTTACGAAGACGCCGCGCCGGCCGCCATGATTGGCGCGTCGAACCACTTTGAAGTCGCGATAGCGACCGCTGTGATGCTTTTCGGGCTTTCGAGCGGGGCCGCACTGGCGACGGTGGTGGGGGTGCTTATTGAAGTGCCGTTGATGCTGATGCTCGTACGTTTCTGTCTGCGCACGCGGGGGGCCTTCGGTCCGGGCGGAGATTGAGTTCAGCGCCCGTAGTTTCGGTTCATACGGTAGACGAAGGCGAGGACTTCGGCGACGGCCTGGTAAAGCTCTTCGGGGACGGGGCTGTTGAGATCGAGTTTGGCGAGGAGGCCGACGAGGTCGGGGTCCTGCTCGATGTGGATGCCTTCGGCGCGGGCGATTTCGAGGATGCGATCGGCGATTTTTCCCTGGCCCTTGGCGATGACGCGGGGGGCGTCGTCCTCGCCGGCGTTGTAGCGGAGGGCGACGGCTTTCGGGAGGTTTTCGCGGGGTTCCTTCATCCTTCGAGGTCCAGTTTCTGGTAGGGCGCGAGCAGGTGTATGAGCGCCTCGATGCGGTCTCCGTCCCCGGCTTCCACGGTGACGTCCGCATCCGGGTAGCCCGCCGTGGCGAGGGCTTCCCGGAGGGCGGGCGCGGATTCCGCCAGGTGGGCGGCGACGCCGGGGTCAGCCGCGCGAATGTGACAGGCGCAATGCGTTCCGGCGGCGCGCAGGGCGACCCAGAGGGGCCCGAGGCGGGTGGTATCGAGATCCAGGATGGCCTGGGCGGGCTGCCCGCGCCGGCCCCGCCCTTGCGCTCCGCCTTCGCCGAAGAGGTGGAGGTCGGCGCGGAAGAATCCGCCGGATTCCCGCACGGGGAGCGAAAGGAACTGGTAGGGTTGATCGAGGCTGCGGAGGTTTTGCAGGTCGGCCCCGCGGGTGTGTTCGGCGAGGCGGTTTGCCGCTTCTTGAAAATTCTGTAGCTGTCCGCGTTCGGTGGCGAGGGCGCGAAACGCGGGGTCATCGAGCAGGCGCTGGGCCAGCGACGCGGCGGAATCCCGCAAGGCGGCGAGTTCCGCGCGCGCGGCGGGGCTCGCGATCGCGCGGGCGATTCGCGCGGCGGCGTGGTGTTCGGCGCGGGCCTGATCGAGCAGCGCGCGCCAGGCCGCGGGGCGATCCGAGTCGAGGCCGAGCCAGCGCGTCACCGATGCGGCGAGGTCCGGGGGGAGCACGCCTTCCGGCTGGAGGGCGGCCAACACCTGCTGGAACTGTCCCAGGGCCTGCGCGGCGCCCCGGTCCGCCAGCAGCGCGCGGACGACCGGCTCGATGGCCTGGGCTGTCGCGGGGAGCGCGGGCGGGAGCACGGCGGGAATGCGCGGCGCCAGGTCGGTTCTGCCGAGGGCCTCCAGCACGGGCTGGATGGCGCCGCTCAGGGTGGTGGCGGCGGGGGCGGCTCCTGGTGAGGTCGCGGCGGTGGCCTGTGCGCTGGTTGCGGTTGCGGTTGGCGCGGCGTGGGGCGCGACGGGGCGGATTTCGATCTGTACGCCGTTGGCGGCGGCGCGCACGGTGAGGATGACGCGCTGTCCTTCGCGCAAACCGCTATCCGGCGGGATCGGGATGGAGAGCGGGCCGGTGTGGGCGACGAGGGCGCCGTCGAGGAGCCGGATCAGGGCGCTGTGGGTCTGGCCGGTGTAGAGTGCGGCGTGGGGGGGCGCCGGGGTTACGAAAACCGGGGCCGGCAGGTGGCCGCCGGTCAGCATGGGCCGTGTCCGCCCGCGTCCGGGGGGCGCCGGGAGATCATGCGCGCGGGGGCGACTGCTGCCGGGCCAGGCTGAGCATGAGCCGGACTTCGCCCTTTCCGATGCCCAGCTCGCGCGAAACTTGCGCCACGGTCATCCCGGCTTCACTGTATTCCAGGACCCGCTGTTGCAGCGGAATGCTGAGGTGATCCTGGCTTTCGGGCGGCGCGGGGTGCGTATCGCGGGACGCGCTGTCTCCGGGCACGAAGTCGAGCGGGCGGTCGATGTCCGGGCTTGCTGGCGATTGGGCGGGCATGTTGAGGAGGGCCCGGAAGGCCTCGCGCGCGGCGTCCCCATTGCCCGGGCCGGCATCCGCGGGATCGGGTGGCGCCGGCGCGGGGGGGGCTGGGCGCGGCGGCGGTTGTTTTTCCTCGATTGCGGGTTCCGGCGGGAGGAGATCCTCGGCGATCCAGGAGGTGAAGGGGGCGCGCGTGACGCCGGTATCTCGCAAGCGTTCGGCCTCCTCGGGGGTGAGGCTTTGAGCGCGATCCCGGGCCGGGGCGGCGGCGCGGGCGGGCAGCGGATCGGGATCGCGCGGCGTCGCGGGCAGATCGCGCGGGTCCTCGCGCACCAGGGGCTCGCGCACCAGGGCATCGCTTGTGCGCGGCAGCGCGGCGGCGGGCGTCTGGGCGGGTCGTGCGGGTTGCACAGCCGGTTCGGCGCGTGGGGGCAGGGTTGCGGCGCCGCTCAAGTTTGCGAGGGCTGGTGCGGGCTTACGCGGCGGCGCGGTTGCGGGTTCCGGGGCCTTTGCGCCGTTGGGGGCCGGGCCTGCCGGGGCGGGGGCCTGTGCGCGGGCCAGCTGGCGGTAGATTCCGTCGATCCGTGCCTGGGCCTCTTCCAGTTCCGCCGTGATGCGCTGCTGTTTTTCGTAAAGCTGCTTGTTTTTTTCCATACCCTGGTGGAGGATATGTTTGACCTGCTCCATCTTGTGTTCGAGTTCTTCGTTGAAGTCCTTCGCCAGGGATTTCTGCTGCCCGATGATGTCGCGCATGGTCTGGAAGAGAATGGTCATATCCGTGATGTCCGCACGGGCCTGCTTCAGCCGCTGGTCGGCTTTTCGCTCCGTGTGCCGGACGAGATAGGCGAAATAGGCGGCGACGGCCAGGCACGCGAGCGCCAGGGTGAAAAAGAAGACGATGAAAGCGCCCTGGTTTTGTTCGATGATTTCGTACATGCTCCCGCCTGTCAGCGCGGCGCCGCGCGCCGGGGCGCGGGGTTCAACCGCGCGCCTGTCAAATCTCTATATCGAGTGTCCGCCCTTCCGGCGCATCCGCGACGACATCTTTCTCCGCGGCGTCGTAGAAATGCCGGCTCCGTTCCTCTTCCGGGGCATCGGGCCGCCGTCCCTGGCTCCGCCGCCGCCCGGCGAAGGGGGGGCGGCGCTTTAGTTCCCGTTCGACTTCTTCGTTCTTCTGCATGGCCTGGCGCACCTGGGATTCGGCGCTGACCCGGGCTTCGGCGGCCTCGGCGGATACGCGCGCCTGGGCCGCGAGCGACGCCCGCTCGGCAATCTGCTGTATGCGCTCGGCCGCGGTTGCGCGCCCGATTTCGGTGTGCGGATCGATGGGCTGGGGCATGGAAACCTCCCGGGCGGTGCGGTCAGTCGTCTTCGTTAACCGCCTTCCGGAGCCGCTTCATGGCCGCGCTGTGGATCTGGCAGATGCGGGACTCGGAAACGTCGAGCACCGCGCCAATCTCCTTCAGCGTAAGTTCTTCATAATAGTACAAGTTTAACACTTTTTGCTGCTGGTCGGGAAGATCGAGTATCGCGCGCACCAGCCGCTCCTTGCGCTCCTGGTGCTCGGCCGCGCTCGCGGGATGGGGCGCGGCGGGGTTCCCGATGAGTTCGAGCTTCCGCGTTTCGGCGCTGTCTTCGGACGGCAGGTAGTCGTCGAGCGAGAGAATCTGGGCGGTCTGGAGCTGGGCGACGGTGTCTTCCACTTGCTCGGCGGTGGCCCCGATTTCGCCGGCGATCGCGTCGAGGCTGGGTTCGCGGCCCTCGGCGTGGCGGAGTTTTTCGCGTGCGGCCCCGACTTTTCGGGCCATGGTGCGGAGCGAGCGCGGGGCCCAGTCCAGCGATCGGATCTGGTCGATGATGGCCCCGCGAATGCGAATGGAGGCGTAGGTCGAGAACTTGATGTCCTGCGTGTGGTCATATTTCTCGACGGCGTCCATCAGGCCCATGCATCCCCAGCCCACGAGGTCGTCCATTTCGACGTTGCTGGGCACATGGATCGCCATGCGCCCGGCGATGAATTTGACGATCCGCATGTGGTGCAGGATCAGGGCGTCGCGGGCGGCGGAGTCGGCCGATTCCTTGAAGCGGCGCCAGAGATCTTTTTCTTCGGTATCTGTCAACGCAGGCTCTCGATCCGCGCGCGGGTACTGACGATTTCGGTGATGCGCAGCCCGAATTTTTCATCCACCACGACGACATCGCCCCGGGCGATGAGTTTTCCGTTCACCAGCAGGTCCACCGGCTCGTCCACGAGGTGGCCGACTTCTATGATCGAGCCGGGCCCCAGGTTGAGGATTTCGCCGATGGGCATTTCGACATGCCCCAGGCGCGCGGTGGCCACAAGTCCGATATCGAGCACCATGTCCAGGTTGCCGTGGTAGGCGGGCTCGCTGGGGATAGTGGAATCGGTGGCGGCGGCCCCGAATCCGCTCAGGATATCGCTCATTTCCTCGGGGCTCAACTCCGCTTCCGCCGAGAATTCGCTCTCGCGCGCGGTCGGCGAAACGAGCATGTCATCCGGCACGCGATCGATCAGGGGCGCGCTGAAGAGGATGGCCCCTTCGCCCGCGATGCCCGACGGGTCGCTGAAGTGGAAGCGGGCGGCGCAGGCGCCGGTTTCCAGCAACGCGGCGAGGGCGGGCGCGCCGTCCGGGCCGCGTTCGTTTACGGCTGCGTCGTCGACGGGTTCGACGGGCGCGCCGATACGCTGGAGGAGGCTCGCGACGCCGCCGCTGAGGGCGGGGTCGGCGATTTCCTGGAGCACGGCGCGGTCCTCTTCGCTGAGAACGGATGCGCCCGTGAACTCGGTCTCCTGTATCATGGCGGCGAACTGTGCGGCGTCGTTTACGGTGAAGAGGAGGGCGATGGCCCCGAGCTCGTTCTGGATCTGTGCCTGCATGGTGACGCCGAACTCCGTAAGCAGCGCGGCGGCGGATTCCTCCGAGAGGGGGACGGGATCGTCGATCCGGTGATCGAAGGCCGTGCTGAGCATCGCGTCAAAGACCTCGAAGGCTCCCTTGAGCAGCGCCTCACCGGCGATTCGTGCAGCGATTTCATTCATGCCCGTCCATTACTCCTGGTAGAAGTCCAGTACCTGCAGCGCCGTCGTTTCGCGCCGCCGCCCGGGCTGCGCGAGAAACTTCGGGCGGCCCCCCAGCTCAACCACGAGCGGCCGGCGCGGCGACGTGTCGAGCTGGATAACGTCGCCCACGCTCAGGCTGGCGACGTCCTGAACGGACATGCGCGCGCGCCCGAGAATGGCCTCGACGGAAACCTTGCTTCGCAAGAGGGTGCGCAAGATGGCCTTCTGCGTGATCGCGGTCATTTCGTCGCTCTGCCGGCGCGAGTAGTGCACCTGCTGCGAGATCTGGTCGAGAATCGGGTTGAGGACTACGAGCGGAATGCAGAAGTTCATGGTGCCGACGGTTTCGCCGATGTGCACCTCATAGCCGACCAGAATCACCATTTCGCTCCCGGCGACGATCTGAACAATCAGCGGGTCGCTCTCCTGCTGAAGGACGCTCAGGCGAAACTCTATCAGCTGTTCCCACGAGCGGCGCAGGCTGTCGAGGATCATCATCACGATGCGCTGGATGATACGGTTCTCGATTTCGGTAAGCTCCCGCGGCTCGGGGAGGGTGAGGCCCTTGCCGCCGAGGACGCGGTCGACGATGGGAAAGACCATGGAGGGGCTCATTTCGATGACCGCGGTGCCCTCCAGGGGGGACATGTCGATAATCGAGAGGGCCGTGGGCCGCGCCACCGAGAGGATGAACTCGTCGTAGGTGAGCTGGTCGATGGAGGTCAGATCGACGCGCACGACGGTGCGGAGAAAGGGGGGGAAGATGATGCTGATTTCGCGGGAAAAGGCCTCGAAAAGGCTCTGCAGGCCCTTGAGCTGTTCCTTGGAGACGCGCTCCGGGCGGCGGAAATCGTAAACACTGAGATGAAGATCCGGTTGCGCCTCTTCCTCGGCCTCGCCGATGTCCCCCTCGGACACGGCGCCCAGGAGGAGATCGACTTCATCCTGGCTGAGAATATCGGCCATGCTAACCCTTCAATCCCGATCGCGGTTGCGCCCTGGTGGAAATTGAGGCGAGTATAGCACAGGGGCCGGGGTCGCGCAACCGGAACGGGGGTGATAAGACATTTAATTTGAGCTAGATACGCACCGGGGTGGCCTGGCCGTGGGGTTACGTCAACCCCCAGTCCCGCAGGTGCGTTGTTCCCTGTAGAATCTTTTCCCTATCCCAAGATTCAGCGGCGGCGTGCTGGCGTCGCGGTTGCGGGCCGGGCCAGGCGGCGCCGGCTCGCGATTTTATTTTCGGGCGGTTGCCGCCAGGACGGTGTTGAGCAGGCGGCGCGCGCGAATGCCCCAGGCGCTGTCCTGGATTCGCAGGAGGTCCAGGCGTCCGCTCACCTTGGCTTCAAACGAGGCGAGGGTATCGGTCGAATCGATCCAGATTCGCCGGAGGTCCAAGGGGGCGTCTTCGGGGTAAACGGGGCCGTAGCGGTTGGAGCAGATCACCGAGAACCCGGCGCGAATAGCCGTTTCGCGGGAGCTGGCGTCGTAATCCAGCGCGGATCCGTAGGGATAGGCGAAGGCATCGATGGTCTCGCCGAGCACGGCTTCAAGATCGGCCTTGCAACCGCCGATTTCGGCGGACTGGGCCCCGGGCGACAATGCGGAAAGCCGGGGGTGGGTCCGCGTATGGCCACCGATTGCGATCCCGCGCTGGCGCAGGGTCTGGATCTCTTCGGGCGAGAGAATTCGGCCGGTTTGCGAATCCAGATCGCCCGGCAGCGCGGCGCCCAGGCATCCGGACACGACGAAGATGGTCGCGGGAAAACCGTATCGCTCCAAGATGGGGAGCGCGTGGATGAAATTGTCCTGATAGCCGTCGTCGAAGGTGAGCGCGACGCCCCCGCCGCCGGTTGCGGCTTCCGCCAGGGGGATGACATTGGTGTGGCTCGCGAGCCAGGCCATCTGATCGGCGAAGGCTTCCGGGGTTACGTTCATTTCGTGGGCGCGGTACCCGATGCTGTGGTACGTGAGAATGCGTGCGGCCGCCGGGGCGCCGGGGAAAGAAGGCCCCAGGGCGGCGGCGGCGGCGCGCGCGGCGCGCTTGAGCCGGGTTTTGGCGGCTCGCGCGCTACTCACGCGGTCGCTCCCGCGCGGTGAGGAGCCCCCAGGCGTAGCCGGCCGCATAGCCGCAATAGGCGCCGAAGCGGATGAACTGAAAGCGCGCGAACGCCCACAGGAGCCGCAGGGGAAAGCGGGCGAGCCGGTAGGGAAGGGACGTGCGCGGCTGGAAGTCCCGGTCGTGGAGGGATTCATGGGTCTCCACGACGCTGTCCGGCTGGAACTTCCAGGCGTATGCGGAGCCGTAGCCATTTCGGAAGAAGACGCGGAGCAGGCCGCGCCAGTTGGGGGGTAGGGGGTGGTGGATGGTGGCGCCGGGCGCGAGCACCACGCGGTAGCCGGCGGCGCGGAGGCGCGCGCGGAGGTCGGGGTCGAGGCCGCGGAGGATATCTTCCCGCTCGCCGCCGACCTCGTGGAAAACCCGGCGGGGAA
This sequence comes from Candidatus Hydrogenedentota bacterium, assembly GCA_019637335.1. Classification (NCBI taxonomy): domain Bacteria; kingdom Pseudomonadati; phylum Candidatus Hydrogenedentota; species Candidatus Hydrogenedentota bacterium. Next base: position 33,918 of record JAHBVV010000019.1, read on the forward strand.
TGGCGCAGCAGCCGTGGCAGGCGAGATCGCTGTCGGTAATCTCGCGGACGGCGGGCGTGTGGAATCGGGGAAACTGGCGCGCCGCGCGCTTTTGGAAGGGGCTCGCGTCCGGGTGGGGCACGATGCTGGCCCCGGCGAGGCCGATCTGTTCGTCCGCATCGAGGGCCGCCACGAGGCGCGCGAAGACATCGGCGTCGGCCAGCAGGCTGTCGTCGTCCAGGATCACGAGTATGTCGCCTCGGGCCCGGGCGGCGCCCTGGTTGATCGCGCGGCCCTGGGGGGCGACGCCCGTGATCAGGAGGGTTTCATGGCTGGTGAAGGTCTGGCGCCGGATGCTTTCGAGGAGTCTGGGAACCGCGCCGTTGCGATGGCCGTCCAGCGAGGGGATGACGATGGAAATGCGGGGGGTGTCGGCGGGCGCGTTCATGGGCGGGAGTATACGTCACGGGCCGGAACCGAGAAAAGGGGAGCGAGGTCCGAAGCCAGGCTGTGCTGCACCGCTCGCCAATGCCGCGGCATTGTACCCACGAATTGTTTCATGTACATTAGCCGACTCAGGCAGCGGGCAACACCCGGAGCAGGCCCATGAACCAACCCAATCCCAAGGTGGACGATTACCTCGCCAACGGCTGCGGGCGCTGTCCCCTTGGCGGGACGCCCGATGCGCTGGCAGAAAACAAGAAACGAATGGGGTCCTTGCGATGACACGACACACCGAAGAGTTTGATGAATTGGTGGTCGTACATCAGGACCCGCAATCCCGCCGCTGGTTCCCGGTTGGCCGGTTGTCGTTTGATGGCGAACTGTATCATTTTCAGTACACTCGGGGAGCCGTCGAAGCCCACGCAGCAGGCGCATTTCTTCCATTCGGCGTGATGAAAGACCTGGAGGCTGACTACCGCTCGCGCAAGCTTTTTCCACTCTTCCAGAACCGCGTCATGCCCCGGTCGCGCCCGGAATACGCCGATTACACGCGCTGGCTGCTTGGCGCACCCGGTGAACTGACGCCCCTGGAGGAGCTGGGCCGCTCCGGGGCGGCGCGCGCGACGGACAACATCCAGTTGTACCCGGTGCCGAGGCCGGTGGACGGTTACTACCGCATGTCATTCTTCGCGCATGGGGTTCGGCACTTGCCGCAAGCGGCGCAGGCCGTTATCGGCGAACAGGCGGCGGGTACGCGGCTGTTCCTGATGCGGGACATCCAGAACGCCCGGGATCCCGACGGCCTGGCGTTGCGTACGGAAAGCCCCATTGCCCTGGTTGGCTACTGCCCGCGCTTTCTCTGCACGGATTTCATGAAGATCGTGCGCGAAGACCAGGAAGCCATCGTCGTACTCGCGCAGGTTAACTCGGATGCGCCGCTGCAGTTCCGATTTCGTTGCGAATTATCGGCGCATTGGCCTGAAGGGTTCCGCCCGTTTGACACGGAGGCTTTCCAGATGGTGACTGCGGCGGTGGCAGCCACGTAGACAGATTGCGTTATCGCGCTATACGTGCGTTGGCATTTGTTCGTGGTCGTTGGCGGATTTGCGGCGCGAGAGCCAGCGGACTATCATGTCACCCATCAGGAGGGCAGGGTCATGTGGATCTGGATATTCGGCACGCTGGCCGTGGCTGCGGCGCTCATCGCCATTGTCGGCTACTTCCTTTTCATGCGCTTCCGCGCGCCGGGCGGAAGGACTGGCCGCATCGAGGGCGTTCTTCTCATCGACGGCAAGCCTGCGCCGCCAGGAACCCCGGTGGCCTGCTCGCTCTCCCGCGAATGCAGTAGCTCCCCGCGCTGGCTCTCGTTCATCACGGGCGTACCACGCGAGGATGTCGGTCAAAGTTTCATCATGTGGTCCGAATACACCATGACCGAAGACGAAGGAAAGTTCGCCTTTGAACGCATCCCGGAAGGCAAGGCCAATCTCGGGCGCGCCCACGGCGGATTGTTACGAAAATCCTGGCTCTTCGGTCTGGTGAATATTTCGCTCGAATCCAAAATTGAGGCGGATCAAGAGCGAACCGTGAGCGTCCGGGCCAATGAAACAACGTATGTCACGCTCGGTGTCGCCGCCACGATTCTCCGCGGCCGATTCGTAGACCCCCGTGACACCGGCCGGACTTTCAATAGCGTGAATTCCCATTGCGCATTCTTATCGAGCAAGGCCGAACTCCCGGAGATTCCCGACGATGTCCCGCCCGAGGAGCGTGACGCCTGGTGGAAAGAGTTTCAGGCCTCCGAAGAGGGATTGCGGTGGCTTGAGCGCCTGCAGCGCATGTACCACATCGCCGTGGATGAACAGGGACATTTCAGCGCATCCAATGTTCAGCCTGGGCGTTACAAGTTGTGCGCGCAATTGGATCACGCGCCCGGCGGCGGGACCGCGCGACCCTTCGGGGAGTATGAGGGGATTGTTGAGGTGCCATCATCCGACAATGGCGACGCACCGGTCGAGTTGGACCTGGGCGATCTGCCACTATTGTTGCACTTCCCCCTGAAGCCCGGCGAACCCTTGCCGGCCATCCCGGTGCGCAACCACAAAGGCGACCCGCTGGAAATCCCATCCGGCAAGGACGGTTACCTGCTCCTCTGCCTCTGGTGGCCTCACGACGATATACACGGCGTCGTTCCCAAGATATTGAAGGCCTTGGAGAAAAGTCGGGCCCGCCGCAACAACATACCCGAAGTGTTCGTCATCACGATGGACGGTCAATGGGCGCCGGCGCACCACCAATTGCGCGGCAAAAAACCAGATTGGCCTCTGAAGTTCGTCTCCGAGGAAGACTCGCTCCGGCTTGCGACGACTTTCGGTGTTCGTTCTTCGGCCTTCTTCCTGTTCTCTCCAGAAGGAACCCTCATCGAGGGAGAGATTGCGCCAGAGGGACTGAAGTCCAGCCTGCGCCGAGCCCAATATGCTCGGGCAATGTAGTCACCAGTCGCGATTCGAGCAAACCGACAGTCCCACCCGCCTCTCAATAGCTTCTCGGCAATGAGGCAGCATTGTGCGTCTTGAAGATTTCATGTACATTAGACAACTCAGGCAGCGAGCAATGAATTCGGAGCAGCCGCTCATGACGCGTTTCGTCACCCATTAAGGATGAATGCCGCTTCTGACTGTTGGCGATCAACGGAAGTCCCGTACCCTCAAGTCGTGACCGCTTTTGGCGGGGGTTCGAGAAAGAAAACGCAGAGATACGGATTGACGCCTCCCGTCACCCACAAGCTGATGGCCGCTTGAGGCGGCCCGCTTGAGGGTGGCACCCGTCGCTTCTTTTTAAATTTCGGAGCAGGCCCATGAACCAACCCAATCCCAAGGTGGACGACTACCTCGACAACGGCTGCGGGCGCTGTCCCCTCGGCGGCACGCCCCAGTGCAAAGTCCACCAATGGACCGACGAACTGGTCCGCCTGCGCGCCATTCTGCTCGAATGCGGCCTGGCCGAGGAGCGCAAGTGGGGCGCCCCCTGCTACACCTGGGAAAACAACAACGTCGCCATGCTCGGCGCGCTCAAGGAGTCCTGCACGCTGGGCTTCTTCAAGGGCTCCCTCCTGGACGACCCCGCCGGAATCCTTGAAAAACCCGGCGAGAACTCCCGCGCCATGCGCGTCATACGCTTCCGCGACGTCCGTGAAATTGAGGCGAGGAAATCGGCCCTGAAACGCGTCATCGGCGCGGCGATTGAGGCCGAGAAGGCCGGGCTCAAGGTGGATCTGGAAAAGGACGGCGCGCTCCCGATACCCGAAGAGCTCCAGGAACAATTCGACCAGGACCCCGCCTTCAAGGCCGCCTTCGACGCGCTCACGCCCGGCCGCCAGCGCGGCTACCTCCTCCATTTCGTCGCGCCAAAACAATCCAAAACCCGCGCCTCGCGAATCGAGAAGTGCATGCCCCAGATCTTCGAGGGCATCGGCCTGCACGACCACTACAAGCAGCGCGCGCGGTAGCCCAATCCGCCCAGGCGGGCGACAGCGGCCGAGTTATCATCATATTGAACCTCGCGCCTAACGCGTCACACACTCCCCCTCACTCCAGCGGCGCATCCGCGTTCCAAATCGGCGTGTCCCATCCCGCGATGTCCGCCGGCCGGACGCCCCGCCGGAAGCTGGTGAAGCTGAACTTCGTCGGGTTGTACGGCCCCACGAACCCGATTTCGCCGTCGGGCGTGATCGCGTCTTCCAGGCCCGCGGCCCAGAGCTGCGCGTTGACGAGCATCCGCCGGAACCCGTCGCTCACGATGTCCTGCGAGGCGCCCTGGGTGGTGGTGAAGACGCGTGCGGACTTGCCGGACTTGCTTTCGTAGTCGCGGGTCCACGCCACCGGCATGAGCGTCTTCGTGCTGTCGACCGGCGCGTCCTTTTCCATGCCGTTGAGTATGATGCCGCGCGCGATGATGGTGGCGGGGGCAAGAGGGTTGGCGGTGTAGCCGCCGGCCTGGGTGTGCATGTCGGTGACGCCGCGCAGGATGGGGTGCTCGCTGTTGTCGGGCTGGATGCCGATGATGGAGCTCTGCTCGTGGTTCTTGCCGTAGTGCGTGACCCACGTCTCGCCCAGCACCTGCCGTCCGAAGCCCATGTGGAACTCCTCGCCCGGGTAGCGGTAGTCGTAGGGGTAAAACTTTCGGTCCGGCTCGATCTTGAACGCGTGCGTCGACGTCCGCAGCGCGACGATGGGGCCGCCGCGATCGACGTAATCGGCGAAATGCTGCATCTCCTCGTCCGGCATACTGATGAAGCGCATGAAGATGACCATCAGGTCCGCCTCCTTCAGGATCTCCAGCCCTTCCAGGTGGCTGCTCCCCGGCAGGATGGTCCCATCCTCCGGGTTCGTCCCGAAGATCACCGTGCACCGGAAGCCGTAGTGCCGGGCCATGATCCGCGCCAGCGCGGGAAGCGCCTCCTCGCTTCGGTATTCGTGGTCCGAGGCGATATAGACAATGTGCTTCCCCTCGCCGACGCCGCCTGAACCTTCGTAAGTCACATGGGATGGGTATTCGGCGCGGGCCGTGAGGGCGAGCAGCACTGGTAGGGCGAGGGAGAGGAGAATGCGTTGGACGATGGGCATGGCGTTGGCTCCGGTTGCGGTTGCGATGACTATAATGGGGATGGCGGGCGGAAGCAAAAAATGGAGCACCGGGACTTGTGCTAAAATGGAGGGGGTTAAAATGAGGACTTGCGAATGGTAGCGAATTTGCAGATCGATGAGGCATCCATAGCCGAATTCTGCCAGCGGCATCACCTCCGGCGTCTGGCTTTTTTCGGATCTGTCCTTCGAGACGATTTCACGGAGAACAGTGATGTGGATGTGCTGGTGGAATACGCTCCAGAGCACGTACCCGGGTTCATCGCCCTTGCGGGGATGGAGGAGGAATTGTCTGCGATTCTGGGGCGCAAGGCGGATATACGCTCAGCGGCTGACCTGAGCCATTACTTCCGCGACGAAGTGCTTCGCGAAGCACAGGTACAATATGTCGCGTAGCTCCACGCAATTGCTATTGGGGCACATGCTGGATGCGGCTCGCGAGGCGCACGGCTATGTTGAGACGCTCGAACGGCCCGCATTGGACAATAACCGCCTGCTCCAGCACGGGCTGGTTCGTTGTATTGAAGTAATCGGGGGAGGCGGCGGCCCGAATGGATGTCGGCTTCAGGGAGACGCATCCCCAGTTGCCTTGGCGCAAGATCATTGCGATGCGCAATCGGATCGTCCATGCCTATTTTGACATTGACCTGGATGTGGTCTGGTCGACGGCTAAGATTGAACTCCCGAAGTTGATTGAAATACTGGAGGCGCTTATCGCCGAGTTTCAGGCCGAATAGCAATTCCTGGAAAATGAGTAATACTTTAGCCGTATGAAGTAAGGCGTTCGCTGATACGAGATGCCTTACTTGCACTGGATGTATTCGTCATTCCCGCGAAGGCGGGAATCCAGAGGGTTTGCGAGGTTAACGTTGCATGATCTCTGGATCCCCACTTTCGTGGGGATGACGGTTTTCGATCACCGAAAGCCGCCACCGTTGGGTGCGACGAGGGTGACTACTTCAGACGACTAAAGAATTTCGAAAATGAGACGTATCGATCGTATCGGACCAATCGGCCCTATGTTCGAAACCAGCAACGCGTGCACGTCTCCAATCGACCAATTGGCCCCATTCTCCCCTCGCCATTGCCGCCCGCTATGCGGTATCCTGTTTCCGTGCTCGCGCACCGGCGAGTCCCGAGAGCAATATCCACGAACAGTGAAGCGGCAGCGCCATGTCCAATCTCCACCAGCACCTCCAGCAACATTTCGGCTTCGAGGCCTTCCTCGACGGCCAGGAACCGGCCATCGCACGCCTGCTCGACGGTAAGTCCGTCCTCGCCATCTTCCCCACCGGCGGCGGCAAGAGCATGTGCTATCAGCTCCCCGCGCTCCTGCTCGACGGCCTCACGCTCGTCATCTCGCCCCTCATCGCCCTCATGAAGGACCAGCTCGACTTTCTCAACCGCCACGGCGTGCCCGCCGCGCGCCTGGATTCCACCCTGACCCGCGAGGAAAACCTCAAGCTCTTCGACGATCTGAATTCCGGCGCGCTGAAGCTCCTGTACATCGCCCCCGAGCGCCTCGGCAACGAGCGCTTCCTCAAATCCATCGCCCGCCGCAATATCGCGCTCCTCGCCATCGACGAGGCCCACTGCATTTCGGAATGGGGCCACAATTTCCGCCCGGACTACCTCAAGATTGCGCGCCTCGCAAAGGAGTTGCGGGTCGAGCGTGTCCTGGCGCTCACCGCCACCGCCACACCCGCCGTCGCGGACGACGTGCGGGCCGCTTTCGATATCGCGAAGGAGGACGAAGTACACACCGGCTTCTACCGGCCCAACCTGAAGCTCAGCGTGGTCCCGTGCACCGCCCGCGAGCGGGACGCGTCCCTGCTGGAGCGGATTCAGCGGCGTCCCCCCGGCCCCGCCATCGTCTACGTCACGCTCCAGAAGACCGCCGAGGCCGTCGCGGAATTCCTCGCGCGCCACGGGCTCGACGCGACCGCCTACCACGCCGGCCTGAAGCCCGAGGACCGCACGGCTATCCAGGACCGCTTCATGGCCTCGGAGAACAGCATTATCGTGGCCACCATCGCCTTCGGCATGGGCGTGGACAAGTCCAATATCCGCTACGTGTACCACTACAACCTCCCCAAGAGCCTCGAAAGTTACAGCCAGGAGATCGGCCGCGCCGGGCGCGACGGGCGCACGTCGGTCTGCGAAATGCTGGCCTGCCCCGCCGACGCCACCGTGCTGGACAACTTCTCCTACGGCGACACCCCGGAGCCCGACGCCGTGGCGGGTCTCGCGCGGCATTTGTGCGGCGCGGGCGAATCCTTCGACATCTCCGAGTACGACCTGTCCCACGAGTTCGACGCGCGCCCGCTCGTCGTGCGCACCCTCATCACCTACCTTGAGCTCGATGGCCTCATCGCGTCCACGGGTCCCTTCTACACGGAGTACAAGTTCCAGCCGCAGCGCCCATCCGCGGAGATCTTCGCGCAGGTCAGCGGCGAACGCTCGGAATTCCTCAAAAAGATCTTCCGCTTCGCGAAGAAGGGCCCGAAATGGTTCACGCTCGACATCGCCCGCGTCGCCGAGACCATTGGCGAGCCGCGCGACCGTATCGTTGCCGCGCTCACCTTCCTGGAAGAGCGGGGCGACCTCATCGTGCAGGTGGCGGGACTGCGCCAGGGCTACCGCAGGTTACGCGAGCCCGACGATCTGGAGGCACTCATCGAATCCCTCAACCAGCGCTTCCAGCAGCGCGAGGGGAACGATATCGCGCGGACGCGCCAGGTGCTCGACTACGCGGCAGGCGCCGGTTGTCTCACGCGCCGCCTGCTCGCCCACTTCGGCGAGGAGCGCGGCGACTGCGGCCACTGCGACCGGTGCAAAGGCGTCCCCCGCGATCCCCTGCCCGATCTGCCCGCCGCGCAATTCAATGGGGAGGACGAGGCCCGTGTGCGCGCGCTCCTGGCGCAGCGGCGCGATGCCCTGGCCAGCCCGAGGCAGGTCGCCCGCTTCCTCTGCGGCATCAGCTCCCCCCGGGCCACCCGCGCGAAGCTGCACAAGGACACCCTCTTCGGCGTCTACGAGCACGCGCCGTTTCGGGACGTGCTCGATTTCGTGGAGGGGCTCGGGGGCTGATGCTGGGGCGCGCTGGGGACAGCGTGGACGGAGTGGACGGAGTGGACGGCGTGGACGGCGTGGACGGAGTGGACGGAGTGGACGGAGTGGACGAGGTGGACGGACTGGACGGAGTGGACGGAGTGGACGGAGTGGACGGAGTGGACGGAGTGGACGAGGTGGACGAGGTGGACGAGGTGGACGAGGTGGACGAGGTGGACGAGGTGGACGAGGTGGACGAGGTGGACGAGGTGGACGAGGTGGACGGAATGGATCGAGCCATTATGGCGCGCGTCCACCCGGTCCATGCTGTCCACCCCCGTCCACAGGGCTTGCAAAAGAAGCGGCCCCGCATAGCGGAGCCGCAAAACCAACTGAGATAGCGCCAGCTCCCGCCCCTATGGCGCGGTATACTCGCTCACATCCAGCACATACACCTGCCGCGTATCCCCCTCGTGCATGGAGTCGATCGCGATCGTGCGCCCGTCGCGGCTCCACGCGGGGTGAAGGTCGCAGCGCCACTCGTTTTCGCTCGGCTTCGGTCGGTAGAACTGGCCCAGGTCCACCCGCTTCCCGTCGCTCACGCGATAAAGATACAAGTGCTGCATCTTGTTCTTGTCCGGGTAGGTGTCGGAAAGAATCCATTTCCGGTCCGGCGAGTACGTGCAGTGCCCGTCGCGCGCCAGCACCCCATCGCCGATCACCGTCATCGCGTCGGACTGATCCCGGTACAGGATGAAGCGGTCGCCAATGTCCGGCTCGCGCGACCACGCCAGAATATGCTCCGGATCCCGCCAGATGAAGTGGCTCACCATCCCGTGGTCGGCCACCACGTGGAGGTTTCCGCCATTCGCGTCCGCCGTAAACATCCGCGTCGTGCGCGCTGTCGATCCCGGCTCGTTGTGCACGCGATGCAGAAACGTATACCGGCTTCCGTCCATGTTGTAAAGCAGGTGGTTAAACCAGTGCTTGCCCGCCGGCTTCGCCTCCTGTGGGATCGCCGCCGCCTGCGCGTAGGAAAAAAGCAACTCGGATTCGCCCGTCTCCAGGTTCATGCGCCAGATGCCGTCGCCCTCCGGCGCAAACTGCTCTGCAAGCGGGTCCACTCCGCCGTGGTAGCCGTAGCCCGGGCGCGTGTCCTGTATCCGCGCGAAGTTCACGCTCAGGCCCCACTTCCCGTCCGGGCTCACGCAATAGATCGCCCGCGGAAGTTTTCGGCGCTCGCCGCTGAACACATCCTGGATATACGAGACGAATGCCTCGCCGTCGCGGTCGTTGTAGATCACCTCCGAGTCGCTGCCCGGCAGCCATTGAAGCATGCAGCCCTGCTGCCAGCTCCAGGCACGGCTTTCGCCCAGGGGGATCCAGTGATCGCCGTCCTCCAGGTCCACCATACCCAGTTGGATGGCGTCGTCGGGGTTGGGCGTGCGGTCTTCGAAGCCCACCTGCATGGCCAACAGATAGCGGCCCGACGGATCGAACTGCTCCTTGTCGTAATAGCCGAACCAGTGGGCTTTGCCGGAGGTGACGGCGCGGATGGGCACAATACATTCCGACCGTGCGCCCGTCTCCGGGATTTGCGTCCCGGCGCGAAGCGGAAAAGCGAACCCCGCCAGCAATACGATAATACAAGCCGTCCTCATCGCGAGCCCTCCGGATCCGTATATTCACTCACATCGAGCAAGTGCACCTGCCGCTTGCCGTCCAGGTACATCGCGTCAATGGCGACCGTCCTTCCGTCGCGGCTCCAGCCAGGGTGAAGATCGCAACGCCATTCGTTGTCGCTCGGCTTGGGCCGGTAGATCTGCGCCAACTCGATGAAGCGCTTGTCCTCCAGGTTGTACAGGTACAGGTGGTGCAGGTTGTTCTTGTCCGGATACGTGTCCGTAAGCATCCACTTGCGGTCCGGCGAATACGTGCAGTGCCCGTCGCGCGTGAAAACCTCCGCCCCGACGATCTCCTTCTCCTCGCTCTGGTCCCGGTACAGATAGTACGCGTCGCCCGTGTCCGGCTCCCGGCTCCACGCCAGAATATGCGCCGGGTCGCGCCAGATGAAATGGCTCACCATCCCGTGATCCGCCACAATGTGCAGGCCGCCACCGCCCGAGTCCGCCGTAAACATCCGCGTGGTCCAGCGGTTTTTCACGTCCAGCTCGTTGTGCGCGCGGTGGAGAAAAATGAAGCGGCTCCCGTCCGTGTTGTAGAGCAGGTGGTTGAACCAGTGCTTTCCGGACGGCGCCTTCTCCTGCGGGATCGCGGCAATATCGGCATACGAAAATAGCAGCGTCGATTCGCCGCTCGCCAGATCGACCGACCAGATCCCGTCCCCTTCCGGCGCGAGCTGATCCGCAACCGGATCCACCCCGCCCGCGTAGCCGTAGCCCGGGCGCGTATCCTGGATCCGCGTAAAATTGACGCTCAGCGCGCGCTTGCCATCCGGGCTCAGCGTATAGATCGGGCGGGGCAACACCCGCTTCTCCCGCGTAAACACATCCAGGATCACCGCCACATGCCGATCGCCCTCGATCGTGTTGTAGATGATCTCCGAGTCCGACCCCGGTATCCACTGAAGCATGCACCCCTGCTGCCATCCCCACGCAGTGCTTTCCCCGAGCGGGATCCACGTATCCCCCTCCGCCGTGTCCACCATGCCGATGACGATCGCGTCGTCCACCGTCGGCGACCGGTCCTCAAAGCCCACCTCCATCGCAAGCACATAGCGGTCCGACGGATCGAACTGTTCCTTGTCGTAATAGCCGAACCAGTGCGCCTTCCCGCTCGTGATGGCGCGAATGGGAACAATACACTGTATCTTCTCGCCGGTCTCCGGGATCTGGGCGCCCGAAGGCAGCATCCCCGCAAGCAGTACGCCCAGCACGGCGCCCATTCGGTTTACACGCGCGATATGTTTCATCACTATTCTCTCCATCTTGGAACCAAACGATAATCGGGCAACCATACCACGCCATTCCCCTCCCGGCCAAGCCCTTGCGAATCCCGGATCGCCGCGCTACAATGCCCGGATTGGCGGCCGGCGGCAGTCCGGCCCAAACCCGGCGCCGGAAGTCCGCCCCGGTCTCGAATCCATACCTGCCTTGTAGCAATCTAGTGTTCTCTCACGAAAGGAATTCGCATGCACCGCCTTTCCCTCCTGCTCGGCCTCCTGCTCATAACCGGCCTGGCGAACGCCCACGTCGGCAACCACCCGTCCATACACGACGCCGTCGCCGGAATTATCGAGCGCTTCCAGCAAACGATGGACCCCGAAGCCCTGAAGTCCATCACTGTCGACCAGGTCCATGAGGCGCTCACGCCCGATGAGCGCGAAACCCTGGGCGCCCACCACATCACCTTTCGCGTGAATGTCCCCGTTACCGTCTACCTCTGCCGCGAGGCCTCGCAGGAGGAGGTCGTCTTCTGGCTGGGGGAGCGCGGTTTTGAGAAAACCGCCGACACCGTCAAGACCAGCGGCGGCCCCTTCGAAGTCTGGCGTAAGGACTTCCCCGCGGGCGAAGTCGGGCTCGGCGTAAATTCGCTCAGCGGCGACGGAAACCACTACTTCGCCGCCATCGTGCCGAAAAACGCGGGCGACAAGGTGGAACTGAGCGACATCTACCCCGGCCAGCACACGGCCGGCGTCTTCGAGCCCGGCGCGCGGACCTACATCAGCTGGAACAACAACGCCATCACCGAGGTTCCCCGGGCCCTCAAGGGACAGGTCCTCCTGCGCGGCAACGAAAACGCCCGCCGCTCCGCACGCCTCACCAGCGTGTACAACACGACCATGTACCCGGCCACGGCGACGCCGGACCAGATCACCCTTACCTGGGCAAGCGATCCCCGCACCACGCAGGCCATCCAGTGGCGCACGAGCACCGAAGTGAGCCAGGGCGTCGTCCGCTACCGCGTGAAGAAGACCCCCGGCGCGGAAGTCGCCGATCCGTGGATTACCGTGGCCGCGCAGATGTCGGTCCTCGAAAACCACAACACCCTCAATGACCCCGTCTGCCACCGTTTCTCCGTGAACCTGGTCGGCCTCGAAGCTTCCACCACCTACGAGTACGTCGTCGGCGACGGCACGCCCGCCGGCTGGGTCCTTCCCAGCGAGTTCACAACGGCCCCCGACAAGACCACGCCCTTCAAGTTCATCTACATGGGCGACGCCCAGAACGGCCTCGACACCTGGGGCAAGGTCGTTCGCGGCGCGCACGCCGCCGAGCCCGACGCCGCCTTCTACGTCATGGCGGGCGACCTGGTCAACCGCGGCAACCAGCGCGACGACTGGGATCACTTCTTCTTCAACGCCGATGGCGTGTACAACAATAAGCAGCTCGTGCCCGCCATCGGCAACCACGAAGACCAGGGCGACATGGGCCCGTGGATGTATCTTTCGCTGTTCGACCTGCCAAAGAACGGGCCGGAGGGCGTGACGCCCGAGCGGGTCTACAGCTTCACGTACAGCAACGCCCTCTTCCTCGTGCTGGACTCGAATGTCGCGCCGGCCGACCAGGTGGAGTGGATCGAAGAGCAACTCAAAAACTCCGACGCCACCTGGAAATTCGCCATCTACCACCACCCCGCCTACTCTTCCGGCCCCCGGCGGGACAACCTCGAAGTGCGCGAGTTGTGGGGCGCCCTCTTCGACAAGTACCATGTCGATCTCGCGCTGCAAGGCCATGACCACGCCTACCTGCGCACCTGGCCGATGCGCGGCGGCAAGAAAGTGGACTCCCCCGCCGAAGGCACCATCTACATCGTCTCCAATTCCGGCGCGAAGTTCTACGACCAGGGCGAATTCGACTACACCGAGGTGGGCCTGACGAACCTCTCCATGTACCAGGTGCTCGACCTCCGCATCGACGGCAACAAGCTCAGCTACAAGGCCTACGACATCGAAGGCAACCTCCGCGACGAGTTCGTCATTGAGAAGTAATTCCAGAATATCCAATCTTGTCATTTCAAGGGCGCAACTCGGTTGTTGCGCCTTTGTTGTGTCTGATCTTACGCTGGCGCCGCCTCCAGAGATACGACCCAGTCGCGAACTTGCCTACCGCCGATAAGCTATCGCTTCTGGCATGGTGTTCCTGCGTTTGGATTTTCCCTTCCAGTCTTAACGCCTTACGTTAACCCAGCAATACTAAACCTCAATTGAAGTACTCGACCGCTCCCGTAAATCTGGCCCGTCTCAGTTTCGGCCGGGACATTTTCTTGCGTTGACGTACACCTCGCTGTGTTACACTGGCAATTGCCAAGGAGACCGACGCCATGAACTTTCGAAGCACCGCCCCAGCGTCCATTTTATTCCTCTTCGCCCCGGTCGCGATTATGGCGCTGTTCGCCATCATGCTCTTCCTTTCCCAACTTGCCCATGCGGCGGCGAAGCGTGAGGAGGCCAAGCCCGGAGACTTCGAACTGAAGCTCTCCGCGGACAAGGCCGAATACCGGGTGGGGGAGCCCCCCCGTCTGTCCGCGATAGTGACCAACAAATCCGGCAAAGAGGTCCTGCTAGTGCCCGCCCTGGACGGCTCCGATATGGGACGGTACCCGGCCGTTCGATTTACGGTAACGCGTCCGCAAGACGCGCCGCCCCCCGAGATGCTCGGGAGGTGCGGCAACACCAATAATATCCAGCCGGGCGATTTTGTAAGGGTGGAAAAGGGCGGAAGTCTCGACGTCGCGGCCGCGTGGGTGGCCCCCCGCGAGCGCCTGTTCAATGCGCCCGGAACCTACACCATTGCGGTGACCTATGATACCAGTGCAGGGAATAAGAGCTGGTACGGGTTCATGGGGGTATTGAAGGGGAAGAGGGAAATTGACCGGCTGCTGGCCCAGGTCCCCAAACTGAGTTTGAAGAGCAACGAAATAACGATTACCTACAGCGCCAAGCCGCCCGCGCGAGTGCTATCCGCGCCCGAATAGGAACGCATGCGCCCCGCGCGCTACCGCCTCGCGGCCGGTCGGCGAAGTGCGAGCCGCGGGTCATCTCGCGGTCGCATCTGATCGCGGTCTCCGGATTCGACCGCCACCGAGAATCCGCCCCGGACCCACAGCCGGGCTATGGCCCTCGGATTTTCAGCTTGTTTGTTTCCCGCAGTTCATGCTAGACTCCACGAGTTAGTTCACTGGTTCTGTTCCGGCCCCAAAGCCGGCGACAGATGAAATGGGAACCCGCGCACACGGCGTCTGCTGATCGTGCGGCCTCAACACCGGAGCCTCTCCGGCGTTGACTGGCGTGAGAATCCGGGACTGCCCCGCAGCGGTATTCAGGAACGACCGCCGTCCGATGAGCGCATCGCTCAGGGAAAGCACTGGCCCGACAGGGCCGGGAAGCGACGGCCAGTAGAGATCCACGAAACACATCGTGGCCCGCCTGAGAGTCCGAAGACCTGCCCGTGGATGGAGGTGCCGATTATAGGTGCCGGCTGCGATAAGGCCTTCGCGGGAAAGGCTGTTGTGGCGTTGCGGATCCGTGCCCCGGGCGCATCACGACTTCGTGCCGTGACTCCGAGGCAAAGGGTAATCTTGCAGCTCACTTCGCCCTCCCCGATCAATTCCCTGTCGCCGCGGCTCCATCCGGCCCCCCCGAACAATTGGTTTCCGCAGCCCCCCCACACGGGGTGTCTGCGGGGTTCTTCATCGCCAGGTCGATGCGGAACCGGATCCTCGCGGGTAGGGCCCGACCGGAGTATAGCGAACTGTTCCGTCACGTCATCGGCCGTGGCGGTGCGGCGCGCCGTACCCCCATCGCCAGACCCGCCATCCGGTCACCCCGCATCGCCGGGCCCGCAGCGCCGGCCTCCATCCCGCTGGCGCGGAAAGGAGTGATCGGTTCGTCGGCGCCTTGAACGGGCACAATTGCGGCGCATTTTGCGGGCCGCGCCGCCGCGACAAGCGCCCGTTTAACCTTTTTCCACTCGCGTACTATCGGTCGTGAGTATTGGAGCATTGCAGCTAATGATAAAAAAAAGTACTTTTCTGACGGCCTCCCTGACCCTTCTGGCCCTTCTGGGAACCGCGTTCCCTGCGGGGGCGACCTCGATAGGCCCGTATTCGGGCGGCGTGGGAAACCCCAACGACCCCAATCCGTTCGACGAACCGATCCCCGGCTTTGTCGGCCCCGACGGCGACGGGCGGGTAACCAACAACAACTACGTGAATCCGGCTTTTGTGGCGTGGGCCACGGGCTACCTCGACTATCTGCCCGCGCCGGGCGTATCGGCCGGCTTTCAGACGCCGGAGCGGTTCCTCGGACCGGTAACAGGCGATAACTTCGATATCGTGTCCCTGGGCGATCTGAACCAGTCGCAGATCGACGCGTGGCTCGCCGATCCGGAGAACAATCCCGGTCCGGGGCAGATCACGCTGACGTTCGAATCGGGCATCGGCAACGGGGCCGGGGCCGATTTCGCCATCTTCGAAAACGGTTTCTTTTCCAACTTCACCATACCGGAAACCGGTTCGGTCGAGGGCATGCTCTTCGGGGAGTTGGCCTATGTCGAAGTATCGTCCAACGGCGTCGACTTCGCGCGATTCGATTCCCACGCCCTCCAGGATTCGCCCGTCGGCGCCTACGGCAGCTTCGACCCCACGGGCTACTACAACCTGGCGGGGAAGCACGCCAATGCCTACGGCCAGAGCTGGGGCACGCCCTTCGACCTGGCGACGCTGAGCTCCCACAGCCTCGTGCTCGACGGTCGCGTCGATCTGAACAATATCGGCTATGTGCGCCTGATCGACATTCCAGGCAGCGGGAATTTCCTGGACGCCTACGGCAATGCGATTTACGACGCCTGGGTTACCTGGGGCAGCGGCGGGGCCGATCTCGAAGCTATCGGCGTGCTGAACGCGGCCCGGTCGTCGGCGCCAGTTCCCGAGCCCGCAACCCTCACGCTGCTCGCTATGGGCGCGGCTTTCCTGGCGCGGCGGGCCCGCTCGGGGAATTAGGGGACATCCTGCAATCGGCCGCCCGCGGCGACTTTTCGTCGCGGCGGGCGGCCCTGGCACTGGAGAAAGTGAGCCATGTCCGTGCGAATTTCCAACCATACTTCCCGCCGGCGCGCCGGTTTCACCTTGGTCGAGCTGCTCGTGTCGATCGGGATCATTGCCATTCTGGCCACCTTACTCTTGCCCGCACTATCGAAGGCGAGAGGCGGCGCGCGCTCGATCCGGTGTGTAAGCAACCTGCGCCAGTTGTACCTGGCGAACACCATGTATGCGCAGGAGCACCACGGCCGCTATGTCGCGGCCGCGCCGGACATGTTGCCCGGCGGCGAGAACGTCACGCGCTGGCACGGCGTGCGCGAGAAACTGGGGCCTTTCGGCCCCTACTCGGACTACGATCCGCAGCGGGGGGCGCTGGCGGAGTATCTTCTGGACGGGCGCGTGAAGGAATGTCCGGAGTTCTACGAGTACCGGCGCAACGGCGAGGCCCCCAATGCTTTTGACTCCGGGGCCGGCGGCTACGGTTACAACATCGCCTATGTCGGCGGCAGCTTCCACCGCTACGACTACACGGACATTCGGGCCTATACCGAGGGGGCCATGGCGTCGCGCATCGCCGAGCCGGGCCGCACCATTATGTTTGCCGACGCCGCCATCGCGCAGGTGGGCTATATCATCGAGTATGGGGAGCTGTGGCCGCCCTATTTCGCGTCCCCCGAAAACCCGACGGGCGACCCGTCGCTGGCGCTCCACCCCAACAGGGCCGACCCCGGCATGCACTTCAGGCACAATTTCCGGGTCAACGTGCTCTGGTGTGACGGGCACATCTCCAGCGAGCGCTGGGGTTGGGCCCACAGTGTGGGAGATATTGGCTATCCGGATGCGAACAACTACCGCCACGGCCTCGGATGGTTCGGGCCGAGGGATAACCAACTTTTCTTCACGGGATATCGTTCCGGCTCTTTCCGTTGACAGAAGGTGCGGGGCGGCTCTACTTCACGGGCCAGGTTAACTGCGGCAGCTCCGGCATGCTATGCTGCGCCCACGACCCAACTGGTTCTGTACGAAGGAGACCACCCGATGTTTCGTATCGCCTGTCTACTCATTCTTGCCCCCGCCGTTTCCGGCCTGGCTACCGCCGCCCCCCTCGTATTCCACGTGCATCCCGAGGGGGCGGACGGCGCCCTCACCACCCTGGCCCAGGCGCGGGACGCCATCCGCGCGTCGCGAGATGCCGGCGTCCTCCCCGACGGCGCCGAAGTGCGTGTCCACGGCGGAGACTACCTCCTCAGCGAACCGCTGACGCTGGGCGGCGAGGATTCCGGCACGGCCGACGCCCCGATCCGGTATATCGCGGATCCCGCCACCCCCGCGCGCCTGTTGGGCGGACGACTCGTATCCGGCTTTGCGCCGGTGGCCGATCCCGCCGTGCTCGCTCGCATCGACGACGCGGCGCGCGATCACGTGCTCCAGCTCGACCTGAAGGCCCTGGGCATAACGGACTACGGCTCCCCGAAGGGTGGCGGCCTCGAACTCTTCTTCAACGGCAAACGCATGACCCTCTCCCGCTGGCCCAACGAGGGCTTCGTGAATATCGCGGACATCGTTGTGGATGATGGCCACAAGATCCACGGCATCCCGGGCAGCCTCGTGGGGAGATTCACCTACGAAGACGAACGCCCTGCCCGCTGGCTCGATGAGCCCGACCCCTGGCTCCACGGCTACTGGTTCTGGGACTGGTCCGACGAGCGCCAGCCTATCGCGGCCATCGACACCGAGAACAAGACCATCACCGTTCAAGAGCCCTACCACAACTACGGCTACCGCAAGGGCCAGTGGTACTACGCCTACAACCTTCTCGCCGAGTTGGACCGGCCCGGCGAGTGGTTCCTCGACCGCGAAGCCGGCCTGCTCTACTTCTGGCCGCCTTCGGACCCCACCGGCGCCGAAATCATGCTCACGCTACTCCCCAATCTCATCGTCCTCGAAGGCGCGTCCCACGTGACTTTCCAGGGCTTCACCCTCGAAGGCATGCGCAATACCGCCGCCATCGTGCGGGAGGGCGAAGGCGTGCGCCTGAACGCCCTGACGATCCGCAACGGCGGCGGCAGTGCGATCTCCGTCAGCGGCGGACGCGATCACGGCGTGCAGGCCTGCAACATCCACGGCATGGGCGCCGCCGGAATCAGCATCAGCGGGGGCGACCGTAATACGCTCGAACCCGCGGGGCATTTCGCCATCAACAACCACATCCACCACTTCGCCGAGGTCTACCGCGTCTACAACGCGGGCATACACGTGCAGGGCGTCGGCAACCGTGTCGCGCACAACTACATCCACGACGCGCCCCACATGGCCATCGGCTTCGGCGGAAACGACCACCTCATCGAATACAACGAAATCCACGACGTCTGCCTGGAGTCCAACGACGCCGGCGCCCTCTACACCGGCCGCAACTGGACCATGCGCGGCCATGTCATCCGCTACAACCACCTCTACAACATCAACGGCTTCCGGGACCACGGCTCCGTCGGCGTTTACCTCGACGACATGTTCTCGTCCGCCGAAATCTATGGCAACCTCTTCCGCAATGTCTACCGCGCGGCCTTTATCGGCGGCGGGCGCGACTGCACCGTCGAAAACAACATCTTCATCAACTGTACGAAGGCATTGCACATTGATGCGCGGGCCTTGGGCTGGGCGCACCAGCACGCGGACGACTGGATCGCGGAGGCCGCCGAAAAAGGGACCATCTCCGGAATCGCGTACAAAAAGCCGCCCTACTCCGAGCGCTACCCGAAGCTCGTCAACATCCTCGAAAACGAGCCCAAGGCCCCCGTCGGGAATCTTGTGGCGCGTAATATTTTCGTCGGCGAAGGCTGGAAGGATGTCGAGGACAAGGCCGACCCCTACATCGAATACAAGGACAACCTGGCCGACGCCGATCCCATGTTTGTCGACCCGGAGAACGGCGATTACCGCCTCAAACCCGAGTCTCCCGCACGGGGCCTCGGCTTTGAGGAGATCCCTTTCGAGAAGATCGGCCTCTACAAGGACGATCTGCGGACTACCCTCCCAGACCGAGAAAACTAAACCCGGATCGAAAGGGCGCATGGCTTGGATTATCGTCTGACACGCCACGCAGCGGATATGCTGGAGAAGCGCGAAATCGCGGTCGCGTGGGTGGAGCGGGTCCTGCGTGAGCCCGAGAGGACAGAAACGGATTCCGCCGATCCCACTC
Organism: Candidatus Hydrogenedentota bacterium; assembly: GCA_019637335.1. Lineage (NCBI taxonomy): Bacteria > Pseudomonadati > Candidatus Hydrogenedentota > Candidatus Hydrogenedentota bacterium. The sequence goes on from JAHBVV010000019.1 coordinate 53,235, forward strand.
TGGAGCACCACCTCGGCCGCATCGCCGATTTTGATAACCGTGTACTTCGTGTTATTGTTAGGCCAAGTGGTGGATACCTGCTCGTTGTGACCGCATACTTTGATCGAAGGAGCACCCGGTCGTGAAGCTTACGATTGACCACGAGGCAGATGCGTTGTATCTGAGCCTCAGCGAGGCCGCGGCGGCGACCTCCCAAGAGGTCGCGCCCGGCATTGTTGTGGATTTCGATGCGGCGGGCCATGCCGTGGGCATTGAGATGCTGCATCTGTCGCGGTGCGCGCCCGACGCGGATATTCAGCGGCTGCTTTTCGAGCGCATCCCGCTGGCGGGTTAGGTCCGCCACCTTCTGGTTCCTATCCCGCTAATAGTTTCTACAATACTCCCGCAGCATACCCATGTTCGATTCCCCCCACATCTACATCGACGCCGACGGCTGCCCCGTCAAGGACGAAACCTACCGGGTCGCGCGCCGCTACGGCCTCGGCGTGACCCTCGTCGCCAACAAGTGGATGCACACCCCGGACGACCCCGCCATCCACCTCGAAATCGTGGGCCAGGGATTCGACGAGGCGGACGACTGGATTGCCGATCGCTGTGCCCCGGATGATATTGTTATCGCTATCGACATCCCTCTGGCCGACCGCTGCCTGAAAAAGGGCGCGCGGGTGCTCGGCCACAAGGGGAAGCCGTTCAGCGTTGAATCCATCGGCGAGGTCATGGCCAACCGCGAAATCGCCTCGGGCCTGCGCGAGTATGGCGTCATGACCGGCGGCCCGGCGCCCTTTGGCCCGCAGGACCGCTCCCGCTTCCTGCAGGCCCTCGACCGTGAAGTAAACGCCGCGCTGCGAAGCGCCAAGGAGAGAAAAAGCCCATGAAGTTTGCCGTATCCATCGCCCTGGCCCTGTTCCTATCGCTTCCCGCCACCGCACAGACCGTCTACGACGTCGTCGTCTACGGCGGAACCTCCGGTGGCGTCGCCGCCGCCGTCCAGACCGCGCGCATGGGCAAGACCGCCATCCTCATTGAGCCCAGCCCCCACCTCGGCGGCCTGAGCAGCGGCGGTCTGGGCGCCACGGACATCGGCAACAAGGCGGCCATCGGCGGAATCTCGCGCGAGTTCTACAAGCGCCTCGGCAAGCACTACGGGAACGAGGAAAACTGGACCTTCGAGCCGCACGTCGCCGAGAAAACATTCAACGAAATGATCGCCGAAGCCGGCGTGCCCGTGGTCCACGGCGAGCGCCTCGATCTGGAGAAGGGCGTCGAAAAGAAAAACGGCGCCATCGTTTCGATACGGATGGAAAGCGGCAAACAATACCACGGTAAAACCTTCATCGACGCCACCTACGAAGGCGACCTCATGGCCCTGGCCGGCGTCCCCTACCACGTCGGCCGCGAATCAAACGCCACCTACGGCGAAACCCTCAACGGCGTGCAGACCAAACACGCGATCTACCACCAGTTCGAGGTCCCCATCGATCCCTACGTCGTCCCCGGCGACCCGTCCAGCGGCCTGCTGCCCTACGTGCAGGCGGAAGTCCCACCGGCGGACGGGACCGGCGACCACCGCGTCCAGGCCTACTGCTTCCGCATGTGCCTCACCAACGACCCCGACAACCGCATGCCCTTCCCCAAGCCGGTCAACTACGACCCGCTGAACTACGAACTGCTCCTCCGCTACCTCCACGCCGGCCATTGGACCGTCATGAACCTCTCCAAGGACATGCCGAACATGAAGACCGACACCAACAACAAGGGCGCCTTCGCGACGGACTTCATCGGCGGGAATTACGACTACCCCAACGGCGACTACGCCACGCGCGAACGCATCATCCAGGAGCACAAGGACTACCAGCAGGGACTCATGTGGTTCCTCGTGAACGACCCGCGCGTCCCCGAACACGTCCGCAAGGAAATGTCCCAGTGGGGCCTCCCGAAGGACGAATTCCAGGACTACGGCGGCTGGCCCCACCAGCTCTACATCCGCGAGGCCCGGCGCATGATCTCCGACTACGTCATGACCGATCACAATTGCTTCGGCGATCGGACCGTCGAAGATTCCATAAGCCTGGCGGCCTATACCATGGACTCCCACCACGTGCAGCGCTATGTCAAGGACGGACGCGTCCTTAACGAAGGGGACGTGGAAGTCGGCGGCTTCCCGCCCTACCCCATCGCCTACCGCTCCATCCGCCCGATGAAGCAGGACTGCACCAACCTCCTCGTGCCCGTGGCCCTGTCCGCTTCCCACATGGCCTACGGCTCCATCCGCATGGAACCCGTCTTCATGATCCTCGGCCAATCCGCCGCCACCGCCGCTGTTCACGCCATCGAGGCCGGCGTCGCCGTGCAGGACATCGACGTGAAGAATCTACAGGAGCGCCTGCTGGCGGACGGACAAGTTCTCGCCTGGAACCCGTGAGGGGACTGCCAAGGGGTCTGCCTCCCGCGACAAGTTACACCCCAGCCGCGAAAGCGTCCAAGCCTACCCCCAGCTCGCGGGTGGCTGCTCCGAAAAAACACAGGCGGGACGCCTGTGCCACATTCCCTCAAAGGTACTCTTGAGAACCAAGGTGAAGCGCGCAAAGAACGTGGCACAGCCGTCCCGGCTGTGTACCGGTTGCAACGCAACCGGCTTTTATCCTTAACGAGTGACGCAACGCGTCATGATAGGCCGTAGCAGCCAATCCCGAGGGCATTGCCTCCCGCAAAAAGATCCACCCCAGCCGCGAAAGCGCCCAAGCCTACCTCCAGCTCGCGGGTGGCTGCACCCGTGAGGCACAATGTTATAAAGGGCGCGTTTTGGATCGTTGGCATTTCGCCTACGGCGAATCCCGGACCGTGCCGGCACAGATGCCGGCGCTCCAAAACGCTCACTATCGTTGATTCAAGGTTCCAAATCGACTCAAGTTTACGCCCATATACCGAGATCGAGTTTAAATGCGATTGCCCTGGCCAGCCAGCCAGTTGACAGCCACGCCGCGTTCGCGTATGCTGGCGGCGGTCAATCAAGCTATCATGGGAGAGCATACTATGCGCAGTTTTCGCCGATTGGCGTCCCTCGCCACCCTCATCACCGTCTTCGCCGCGCCCGGCGCCCTCGCCGACAGCCCCTACACCGACGGCGTCGCACGCAGCGGACTCAACCACACGGACCCGCGCTACCAGCGCGCCATGATCACGCCGACACTAGTCCATCTCGACCCGGGTGAACAGCAGAAATTCGTCGCGGTGATGTTGGCGACCCGGCTCATGGCCGCCGAGGTGCCGGAAAAAGTGATCTGGTCGGTGAACGACATCCCCGGCGGCAATGAGATCATCGGGACCATCGACGAGAAGGGCGTCTACACCGCGCCGGCCGCCATGCCCTCCCCCCGCGAGATCCACATCGTCGCCGAAGTGCCCCAGGCGGCCAACCGCTTCCTCTTCGCCACGGTCATCATCGGCGACGCGCCGATCCAATACAAATCCGTGCACGTCTGGTCCGAGAAGCGCAGCGGCGAAGGCGCGCACCTCGCCACGCCCCACGGCATCGGCCTGGACAAAGAAGAAAACATACTCATCGCGGACACGGGGAATTCCTCGGTTCACCGCTTTTCACAGACCGGCGAGTACCTGGGCGGCATCGGTCTCGGCCGCGGACGGGACGACGGCTACCTTACAGAGCCCCGGGAAGTAATCAGCGATGTCGAGGGCCGCATCATCGTCACGGACAGCAAGGGCGATCGCCCGCGCGTCCAGGTCTTCTCCAACGACGGCGAGTTTCTCCAGATATTCGGCGAGAAAGGGAAGCTTCCGGGCATGCTGCTGCGCGCGCACGGCATGGGCTTTGATCCCGCCCGCAACCTCTACATCGTCGATGTCGACAACATGCGCGTGAGCGTGTACGACCAATTCGGAAAGTCCATTCGCGACTGGGGCACGGAAGGCCTCCTGCCGGGCGAGTTTAACGCGCCCCACGGCCTCTTCGTCGATCGCAGCGGCGACGTCTTCGTCACCGGCTACTACGGCCCGACCCAGAAGTTCAACGGGCACGGCGAATTCGTGACCGTCTTTGCGCACGGAACCCCGCCCGACGGCCCGAGCTACTTCCACAGCGTCGCCGGCGATCGGTGGGGCAACGCCTACGTCTCCGTACGCAACAAGGGCGGGTATGACGGCGCCATCCAGCGCGGCGACGAAGGCTACTACAGCATCATGAAATACAACAACAATGGGGATTTCATCTGCGGCTGGTCCTACACCGCCAAGGAACACTCGGAATCCGCCGTGGCCATCGCCAAAGACGGCCGGGTCTTCTGCCTCTTCAACGGCCCCGACATCTCCGGCGTGGAAACCTTCGCCCAGGAGTAGGAGCGAGGGCCGCCCGCGCGGCCGGCGAGACGCCTTTCCCATTCCGTTTGGTTCGCGCAGCCTATTCGGGTTTGGCGTCCCGCGCCATGAGGGCCTCTATCGCGTCTCCGGGAGAAAGCCCCTCGAAAAGCACCTGGCCGACGGCCTCGGCGAGCGGCATGTCCACGTTCATCCGGGCCGCCAGGGCGCGGGCGGATCGCGCGGTGCGAACGCCCTCCGCGACCATCGGGCTGCTGGCCAGAATTTCTTCCAGGGAGCGCCCTTGCGCGATGGCTTCCCCGACGCCGCGGTTGCGCGAGTGGCGGCTCGTGCACGTCGTGATGAGGTCGCCCATGCCGCTGAGCCCGGCGAAGGTGAGCGGGTCCGCGCCGCATGCGACCCCCAGCCGCGCCATTTCCGCAAGCCCCCGGGTGATCAGCGCGGATTTGGCGTTGTCGCCGAGGCCAAGCCCGTCGCATACGCCCGCCGCGATCGCAACCACGTTCTTGAGCGATCCCCCGAGCTCGACTCCAACGATATCCGGGCTGGTGTAAACCCGGAACGCGCGGCTGAAGAACGCCGCCTGGACCGCGTTGCGCGCGGGCTCGTCCGAAGAGGCGGCGACGACGGATGCGGGCAGGCCGCGGCCGACCTCTTCGGCGTGGCTGGGTCCCGAAAGCGCGACGATGGGGCCTCCTGGGACAACGGCGCCGAGCACTTCGCTCATGCGCAACAGGGAGTCGTTCTCGATGCCCTTGGCCACACTGACGCGAATCGGATTGCCCTGAAAACGAAATTGGGGCGCCACGGCGCGCATGGCGTGGGAAGGGACGGCGTAGACCACCATCTCCGCCCCGGCATCGACATCCGGGGAAACCACGACGTTGTCCGGCAGGAGCACGCCCGGGAGATAGCGCTTGCTTTCGCGCGTCTCCCGAAGGGTATCGGGATCGTCATCCGGGCGGCACCAGAGGGTCACCGCCTGGCCGTTCAGCGCCAGCAGGCGGGTCAGGGCAAGCCCCCAGCTTCCACCGCCAATCACTTGTATCTGCATCCGTAAAGGGTATCCCGGTAGGTTGTGGTCGCGCCGCGCCGCGCCGCGCGTAACGTAGCAGAGGGGCGCGCCATGCCGCAAGGCGCCCCGCGGTGAATAAAAACGCCCGCCGAGGGGGGCACCTCGACGGGCTGCGGCAGGTAGGCTCTATTTGTTTGGCAGGGGGCTTGCCAAATGAGGGAGCTGAGACTCCGAAGAGTCATTCAACTGAGCGAGCCTACGCCCGTAGTATGCACCAATTGGGGGGGGGATGTAAAGAAAAAAATTCGCCCGCCCTGGAATTTTCCGGATGCAAACGCCGGACCATCGTGATATACTGCTCGACCGCGTTTCGGGGACAAAAAAGGAAGCGCCCGCCGAGGGGGGCACCTCGGCGGGCTGCGGCAGGTAGGCTCTTTTGTTTGGCAGGGGGCTTGCCAAAGTGAGGGAGCTGTGACTCCGAGGAGTCATTCAACTGATCGAGCCTACAATCAATACAGTAGCAAAAAATTATGAAGAAAGTATAACAAAAAGTGCTCGATTATATGAAGAATTCCAACTTTGATACAGTTTTTGGTGTATTTCCGACGGAAGCTGCGTCATAATTGTCGAAAAACGGGATGCAATGGCATCCCGGAGCCCCAACCACGATTGCCCTGTGACCCGCGCACAGGCAGGGAGAGCCGGGGATGGCAAGAATCCTGGTAATTGATGATCACTATGCGATGCGCCAGACGATTCGGGAGATTCTGGAAGTCGAAGGGCACGAGGTGATCGAGGCGCCCGAAGGGGATTCGGGCATTCAGATGCAGCAGCGCACGCCGGCTGATCTGGTGATCACGGACATCTTCATGCCGCACAAAGAAGGCATGACGACCATCCGGGAGCTGCGCGCGGCGAATCCCGCGCTTCCTATCATCGCCATGTCGGGCGGAACGCGGGATCTGCATGCGCCCGAGGGATTCATCGATCTTGCGCGCCGCTTCGGGGCGACCGGCACGCTGACCAAACCGTTTCAGATTGCGGAGTTGCTGCTGGCGGTGGGCCAGGCGCTGGGAGCCGAACAAAAATTCCCGGCCTTGGAAGCCGAAGAATCACGCCCCGCGCTGACTACGGAAAAAGAAAGCCCGGCGCCATCATAACGGCGCCGGGAAATATTCCGGTAACTGAACGGGTGATTAGAATCCGTCGAAGAACCCAGTCGCGATTCCAAAGATGAAGAAGAGCGCGGCGCCCAGGGTGAAGAGGAAGCCCTGCGCGATGGTGTCAAAAATCTGCGTGAAAATCGTCATGTAAGGTCTCCTGTCGAGGACAAGCCAGCGTTGGGTGTTACGATTGGATGCCACAAACTAGCACGCGCGGCCAGCGGAAAACAACCTGCACTGTCTTCGTATGCCCCAAACGTTGGCCGGGCGCCGGATTCGCCCCCACGGGCGCCGTGAGCGGGGGCAGATCGCGGCGCGCGGCATGTGTGTGCATTGGTATTCATTCGTGGTTTCAAAAACGCCCCCGTTCAACCGCCCCAATCCATCCACACACAAGAATCACCCAGTGCGCTCTCCGCGTTCTCCGCGTTAGGAGCCTCTTCTCCGTTTCACTTCGCGCCCTTCGTGGCGATCGCTCTTCACGCTTTGGTTGCGGCCAGCGGCGGCCCCGCAGCTTCTTCGGTGGGGCCGCCCAAGGGTTTTCCCCGTCCTCTACCGAATCCGGTAGGTGATGATGCCGCCATCCGAATGGCGCAGTATCACGCGTTTGCGCCGCGGGTCGTAATCCCAGCGTTCGCGCGGCACGGGCGCGCCGTTCTGTTCAATTCGGCCGGGGGCTTCGTCCAGTCGCACGTAGAGGCGCGTGGGGCTGCGGTGGCCAGCAACGGTAATCCCGATACCGTCATCGGCAACGGTGACGGTTGCGTTGGCGGGGTGCGCGTCTTCGGTGTCGTACCACGTGAATTGTCCGGACGCGCCGGGATAGATGTTCAGCGTGAGATCGCCCGCCCAGGAGCGATCGCCGATGCCGGTGTAGTGCCGCTCGACGCGCATCGGGAGAATGGCGCCTTCGCGGACATAGACCGGGTATTCATCGAGCGGAAAATCGCGCGTGATGGTCGTGGGGCCTTCGATTAGCGCGGCGTCGTCAAACCAGTAGCGCCAGCGGCCTTCGGGCACGTGCACGGTATGCTGGTTTCCGGGCTGGTGGATCGGCGCAATCAATAGATCATCGCCGAAGCGATAGTGGTAGGGGCCGGTTTCCAGCGGCTGCATCAGCCGGGCGCCGCCCTCGTGCGCGGTGACGGCGTAGCGGTACATGTAGGGAACGAGTTCGTCGTGCAGCCAGGCGAACTTCCGAACGATCTCCAATTCCGCCGGCGACCGCATCCACATGCGCCGTTCCCCGTGGCCGCCGTTTAGGAAGAGGCCGCAGAACGTGGAAAACTGGGCCCATCGGATGTAGAGCTCCGCATCGATGGGTTCGTCGCCGTGGTAACCGGCAACGTCGGATCCGATGATGTTGTAGCCCATTTCCGCGCTCTTGAGCGCCAGGCGGATGGCGCGTTCGAGCCCCCGCGTTTCCTCGTCCCAGGTGTGCAGGTTGTCGCCGAGCCAGTTCACGGGGGAGGCGTCAATGGGCGCGAACCCCTCCGGATGGATCCACGGCATCACCGAATCCAGGGAACGCGACAGCGTGATGAACTCGAGGTTGTGCGCGAGTCCCCCGGCGTACTCATCGCGGTAGTAGTGATCCATGTAGGTGCGCGTGCTGATTGTCCCGGCGTGGGCCCGATGGTAGGGCCAGGGGAGGATGCCTTTCATGTCGAGCGCCAGGGTGGCGGCGCCGTCGAGCTTCCACCCGTCAACGCCCCAATCGAGGAGCGTCTTCTGCATGCCGCGCCACCAGGCGAGCGCGGCGGGATTGGTGTAGTCGATAAAGCCGCCCTCGCCCTTCCACCATCGCCGCTGGAAGTCGCCGCCCAGCAGATACCCGTTGTCGGCGGCCTCCTGATGCCAGCCGGAGGCGTCTTCAATCGCGGTGTCCTTGTTGCGGCTGTTGACCATGCACGTCATCCAGAGCACGGCGCGAATCCCGCGCTCCTCGAGGCCCCGGAAAAAGGCTTCCGGATCCGGGAAGCGGTCTTCGTCGACCTGAAAATCGTTGTAGCGCGTGGACCAGGGGCTGTCGATTAGCACGGTGCGCACGGGGAAATCATGGCGTAAGTGGCCGTTTACGAGTTCGAGGGTGGATTCGGCGGTGTTGGTGTCATCCTCCCAGACCCACAGCCCAAGGGCCCAGGCCGGCGTGAGCGGCGGGGCCCCGTGGCGATCTGAGTTCAGCGGAAAACCCCAGAACGGGTAGAGGAAGAGGGACCAGGCCAGCACCAGGAGGAGGAGCGCGGCGGCGGCCGAAATCCGAAGCAGGAGCCCCCAGTAGTTTCGTTTTTTCATCGTGATTGCGACTTTCGCGCGCCGGTTGCGTTTGGCGGCATCCCGCTCGACAGGTTATTGGCGCTGTGACGAATTATGGGCGCTCACGGGCCGATTTGCAATGGGGCATACTATGCCTGGGGAGCCGGTTCCGCCTTGCCAGGGCGCCGTGTTCAAGCGACGCTTCGCGCGGCGATCGATTGCTCGATCATCTGGAACAGGTGCGCGACCTCGAATGGTTTGCGAAGAATCTGGCGGGGGCCGGCGCCGGCGGCGAGATCGGGCGGCGAGGCGGCGCCGAGCAACAAGACCGCGGGCAGGGTGGGTTTGCGCCGCTGGATTTCGTCCACGAGCGCTTGCGGCGCGTTTACGCCGGGGACACCGCCATCGAGGATGACGAGGTCCACGCGGTTGGCGATAACCTCCGCAAGCGCCTCCAGGCCGTCGGCGGCGGTCGTCACCTGGTAGCCGCGTCCCCGGAGCGCCTCGGCGAGCACGTCGCGAAGTTCGGTATCCTGATCGACCAGCAGCAGGCTGCCCCGCGATTCGGCGGCGAATCGTGACGGCGGCTGAGAGGCCTCATTTCGCGCGCGGATGGCGGCTTCGACTTCCGGCGCCATGGGCGCCATGGGCGCCGTCGCGGCGGGGCGCTCCGGAGCGGTTTCGGGGGCCGCCGGCGCGGTGGGCCGGGGCGCGGCGTACCTGTCCGGACGGGGTTGCTCCGCCCGATCGGCATGGCCGCCGGCGGCTTCCGAGGGGGCAGTGGCCCGATCCGCCGACACAGGGAGCGTCAGGGTGCAGGTCGTCCCGGAGCCTTCCTGGCTGTGCAGGGTGATGGTGCCCCGATGCGCCTCGACAATGCCATGGCAGACCGCGAGGCCCATTCCGGTTCCTTCATTGCCCGGGCGCGTGGTGAAAAACGGCTCGAAGACCTTGTCCATGACGTCCGCTGCGATGCCCTGGCCGGTATCGATGATCTGGATGATGATCGCGGTGCGATCCTGGTTGGGCCGGACGCGGAGCGTGAGTTTGTCGCCCTGCTTGGTCATGGACTGCTCGGCGTTCTCCAGGATATTGCGGAAGACCTGGTCCATTTGCACGCGGTCCACGTGGACCAGGGGCAAATCGGGCGCGTAGTCCTCGATGAGCTGGATGCCTTCGTCCTCGAGGCGCTGGCGCACGCGGTCGGCGGCGCCGCGCAAAACGGCGTTGATCCGGCTCGGCATCAATTGCGGGGGATTGGGCCGGGCGAACTGGAGCAGATCGCGTAGGATGCCACTTGCGCGCTGGCTGTGCTCGACGATGAGTTCGAGCGCCCTGCGGTCTTCCGCGCGCTCGGCATTCGCCAGCAGCAATTGCGCCTTTCCGGAGATTACGGCGAGGGGATTGTTGATTTCGTGGGCCGCGCCGGCCGCGATCTTGCCGACGCTGACCAACCGTTCGGTCCGGCGATCGTTGCGGTGGCTCAGCTCCTGCTTCCAAACCGCCGCCGCGAGCGACTCGGCCTCCTCGCTCGCGCCGCGAACGGCGCTGCAGCGGGCGAGGGCCAGGCCCGCGGATCGCATGAAGCGCATGAGCGAGTTCAGGAAATTCTCCGAAAGCGCCGGAGCGCCCTGGCCCGCCTGAAAGATCAACTGGCCGACGCTGCGGTGGTTGTCGAGAATGGGCAGGGCCATGAAACCATGCCGGTGGACCGCGGCGCCCGGCGCGCCCGATCCGGGTGCGTCTTTCAGGGCCGCGATGAGCTCGTCCAGGGAGGCGGACGCGCCGCCGCCCTTAAGCGGTACGGCTTCGGGTTCGCTGTCCAACTGGAACCAGCGGAGCACCTCGGCGACTTCGCCGCCGGGTCCGGTGAGGTAGCACAGGCCGCTCGCGATACCGAACGCGGTCCGGAGGCCGTTAATAAGGACCGCAAGCTGCGCGCTGGAGGAGAGGCCGGGCTGCATGCCTTCGTGCACGGCGCAGAGGGCCGCGTAATAGTCGCGGTCCTGGCGTGTGCGGGAGAGATCATCCGAGGCGCCCGCGGGCGCCAGTTCGGGCGCGGGCGCGGGGGCGACCGGTGAATCCTCGCCCCGGGTTCCGCCGCTCCGCTCGCGCAGCATCTCGATGACGTCGATCCGGTTCAGGCCCAGGCGCAGCCAGCGCTGTTCATCCATCGCGGCGACCCGTTCCTGCGGGGCGGTTTCGAGTTCGTCGCCGTGAGCCAGGAAATTCGCGAGAGAAACAATCTCGATCAGTTCCACAGGGTATGGCGTGTTGTCGAGCGTGCCCGGCGGATGGTGGTGAAGCCAGATCGCCGAGACCAGCGGCGCGGGCAGGCCCCAGCTTTCGGCAAGCCACTTGCCGGCTACCGTGTGGTCCGCGCCCAGCTCGCGGCGCTCCGCTTCAAGCGCGTAGAGCCCCTGCTGCCGAACCAGATCCAGCGCGCGGGAGTAGCCGCCGGGAATGGCGGCGTCGAGCGCGGGTTTGCCGATGTCATGCAGGAGGCCGGCGGGGTAGGCCAGCAGGGCGTACGGGCTCTGGATCTTCCCGGCGATGGTTCGCGCGTACCGCGCCACGGCCAGGCTGTGCTTCCAGTGGGCTTCCAGGTTGAGGCCCGGATTGCGGGGTGTGTCGAAGAGGCGGGGCGCGACGTTTTCGAGCACGATCTCCGCAACGCGCGCCAAACCCAGCTTGATCAATTGCGCTTCGAGCGGCGCGTTGGCGGGCAGGCGTGTTTCATGCGCGGCGACCGCGCGAAGCGCGCCGGCGGCGGCTTCGTCGTACGCGGCAAGCGCCGCCAATTCCTCCCACAGGACCGTGCCGGCGTCCAGCGCGAGGAGTATTTCTCGCGCCAGATGCGGCAACGCCGGTAACCCTTGCAAGGAGGTGATCCGGTGTTTGACGTCTGAGTTGGTCATTCCCAAGTAGCGACAAACGGTATCGCTATTCCTGCACTTCGCACACGATGGTTCCAGACGAGCGCTTCGCACGCTACGAATTGCTGCGTCGGAAACCTGAAGCTACTATATCATGTATAGGCGAGAAACGCCAACACAATATATGAGCCTGTCGCGGGCCGCAGCCCACCCTCCCATTGAGATCCCAAGTACCGCGATTCCGGTTGCCCGGAAACGACGGTAGCGCCATGATAGCAGCAAATGGCGACAAAGTGTCAAATTTTTGCCGTGCGGGTTTCCTGCCGCCGCCGGTGTGCGCGTGACGCCGGATTTACACCACGATCCGCCAATCACTTGTTCTCCCGGCTATATGGACCAACCTGTTCTCATCGCCGTCGGGGATCCACAATCAACCCAAGCGTTCAACGTGCGCCAACGTTGGCTCAGTCTTCGAGGCTGAGGCAGCGCGAGCGGTGGGTTCGATCAGCGCATCAAGGCCACGAGCCCAGCCCGGGAATCCCAAGACGAATCAGCGATTTTTCATTCGTGGTAACACTATGGCGGGATGATGCGCCGACCGCCTTTAATGGTCAGCCTCGGCCACGGCGATCCTGTTGCGCCTTTCGGCGCTGAACACAGCCGGGACGCCCGCCTCCGGCGCGTCATGGAGCTGTGCCACTTTCTTTTCGAGGTGGTCTTGGTGGGGGGCAGGGGATTTTTTTGGAGGCGGGCTCGCGTTGCCGCGGACACGAATTTCCGCGATCCTTTGCGCCTTTCGGCGCTTTGGACAGGCGGGACGCCTATCCTACATTTGCGCCTTTCGGCGCTTTGGACAGGCGGGACGCCTATCCTACATTTGCGCCTTTCGGCGCTTTGGACAGGCGGGACGCCTATCCTACACTTGCGCCTTTCGGCGCTTTGGACAGGCGGGACGCCCGCCTCCGGCGCGTCATGGAGCTGTGCCACTTTCTTTTCGAGGTGGTTTTGGTGGGGTCAGGAGAACTCGTAGAAGCGGGCTCCCTTTGCCGCGCTCCCTCGCATGTTAACCGACCGTTCGCGCTATAGCCGCGCGTCACTGCTTCAGACGGCTATACCGTTTCCATTCGCGCAAATTCGTGTCCATTCGCGGTTCAGGTGTCTCGGATTGCGGCCCGAGGCGCTCCTGCGCGCGTTTGCGATGGCATGTCCGCGGGCCATCTTACAGCGCGATGGCTGCGATGAGCCCGTGAAACAGGCGGTGGGTGACGAACACGCAGGGCTTCAACAGCAGGCTCGCGAAAGCCCAGCACATCAAAAAGCCAATGGCGCCTTCCATGCGCACCGGAAAGTGGTTTGCGATGAGGAGCAGCTTGATCATCAGCGACACGAGCAGGGCCAGGCCCATGAGAATGCCCGCGACGGGTCCGAACACCATGCCGAAATAGTTGCCGGCGAAGTTGACGAAAAGGTTGAGGATCGTGAACACAACGCCGAGCCAGGCGAGCGTGGGTAGATCGTCGCGGAATCGTTCGCCATCCAGCGCGCCAATGAGGTGGAGCGCCAGATATAGTGCGGCGGCGTGAGCGCATACGCTGATGCCGAAATTCATCGTCCGGATGACCCATATCCAGGCGCGGGGGAGATCGGCCGCGTTCTCGGGGGCCGCCGAAAAGAACATGGCCACCCAGGTTTCAACCGGCAATACATTCACGAGAAGCAGGGTGATGGCCGCGATACCCACGAAGACGAGAATCTCGCGCTTTTTTCGGGCGCGGCTCTCGTCGCTGTCACCGGGACGTGGTTCGGGCGCCCGCGGGCGGGGCGGATCGGGCCGGTAGAGCGTGCGCCGCTCGTTTTCCGAAGGCGGCGCATAGGCGCGATCCGCCTGGGTCGCGCAGATGTGGCACAGGTCCCCGCCGGGCCGTTGGTTGACGTCCCACGCGCCCCGGAAGGGCCGCTGGCAGCGGGCGCAACATCCTGCCGGGCCGGGGCGCGCCGCGTGTTCGCGGATCCCATCCTGCCAGGCGCGCGAAACCGCGGGGGATTCGGGTTCGCTTTCCACCGGCGCGCCCGGGCTCTCAAAGGAGCGGGATGGTTCCTCTGTTGGCGGCGGCGATTCGAATTCTCCCGTGGCCGGGGAGAAGGGATCCGCCGGATAGGCCGCCTCGGGGAACAGGCTGGAGGCGATCGCCGGATCGCCGCCGGTTTCCGATAGCCGGCGCCCGCAGGCGACGCAGTACCTTGGTTCCCCGTAGACATAGGCGTCGATCCGGTTCAATTGTCCGCAGCCGCACGTGATGTCGCGCCCCATGAAACTCCTCCCTCTTGAATTGGTCTTCCGGGTATGTGTCTACGCCGATCGCCCGCCTTGTGGCAAACGGCGAGGAGTGCGCATACTTAGTGTACGCCATGGGGCGGGCAATTATTCGGCCCGCAACAGGGATCCGTAACATGACAGGCACGCTGGAAGAGCTGGGATACACGGCGTCGCTGCGGGAGCACTATAATTCCGTCGCGGCGGAGGGACAATGCCCCGGGCGCGTTGTGGAAGCATTTCAGGAGTTGTACACGGTGAGCACCGGCGGCCGGGCGCTTCGGTGCACGCTGTCGGGCCGATTGCGCTCGCGGCTGGCCGATCGCGCGGCGTATCCCACGACGGGCGACTGGGTCATCCTGGCCCCGGCCGACGCGACTTCGGGGGTCATCCACGATCTGATGCCCCGGCGCGGCGTGTTGTTACGGCGAGCGGCGGGGGAACGTTCCGCCGCCCAGGCGATCGCCTCCCACATCGACGTCGCCGTGATCGTGCAGTCCGCCGACCGCGATTTCAGCGTGAACCGCATCGACCGGTACATTTCAATTGCGCGCGCCGCCGATATAAGGCCGATCGCGGTGATCAACAAGGCGGACCTGGTTTCTCCCGAGGCCATCGGGGAACTGTGCGCCGCGATTTCGTCCCGCCATCCCGGCCTGCATGTCGTGACGAGCAGCGTCGTGGAAACCGGTGGGCTGGAGGGCTTGCGCGCCGAACTGCTTCCGGGCGAGACGTGTTGTTTTCTGGGCTCGTCCGGGGTGGGTAAGTCCACGCTGATCAATGCGCTGATGGGACACGAATGCGCGGCGACCGGCGCGGTTTCCGAGGCGACGCAGCGCGGCCGCCACACGACGACCAGCCGGACGCTGTTCGCGTTGCCCGGCGGCGCGCTGGTGATCGATACGCCGGGGATGCGCGAACTGGGGCTTGCCGATTCCGGCGCCGGGGTGGAGGATAGTTTTGCCGAAATCCGCGACCTGGCGCGGGCGTGCCGCTTTTCCGATTGCAGCCATCAGGAAGAGCCGGGCTGTGCGGTGCGGGCGGCGATCGACGAGGGATCGTTGGCGCCCGCGGCGCTGGACAGCTACCTCCGGTTGCGCCGGGAAGCGCGACGATTTGAGCAGTCCGCGGCGGAGCTCCGGCGGACGGAGCGCAAGCACGGGAAGATGATCAAGCAGATTCTTCGGGAAAAGCGCGATCGCTGGTAGCGCGCGACTATTCGGATTCCCCGGATGGTTCCTCGAAGCCGTAGAGCGCGAGCAGCTCGGCGTGGCGTTTCAGGGCGGCCCGGGGGCCGCCGCCATCACGTCGACCGATACACTGCGCGACGGGGGCGCCCGCCCAGATTTCATTGGGGCCCACGTCCTTTTTCACCATGCTTCGCGGAAGGATAACCGCGCCGTCGCCGATGGTCACGCCAGGTAGGATATAGGTGTGCGGGCCGATGTAGCAGTTCTTGCCGATGATGATGGGCGCAGTCTGGTGCGGGGTCAGGCGCCAGTGCACATCCGTGCCGTGAAAGGTGTGGTTCATGTCCCGCAGCACGGCGTAGGGCTCGATGCGGGTTCCGGCGCCGATTTCCACGCGATCATTGCTCGCGATCATGACATGCACGCCCAGCTCCACCTCGTCGCCGACGAGGATCCGTCCCTGGCCGTGCGTCCGCAGGAGGACATTGTTTTCCACCACGCAGCGCGCCCCCAGCTCCACGTGACCCTTGATCTCCAGGTAATCGCAATCGAATCGGCAGCCAGGGCCAACCTTTTTGAATTTTTTCTGGAATCGGCGCGCGCGCCAGGCATCAAAGAAGCTCATTGGGTTTATCCTTCGGGCGGTATTGTACTTGCGGAGCCGCGGGCGCACAACCCGCGCGGGGTGCGCGTCGAATTTGTGCATGCTCCGGAGAGTGTAAGGGCGCGGAAGCTGACCACAATATGTAGTGCCACTGAACAAATCGCAGTTTTTTCCGGAATCGTGAATTGGAATTCTGTAGGTCGCTATTCGATTCAAATAGAAAGACTTAGCGTTTTCGTGATGTGTACGTTTTTCGGAAATTTTATTGTACAATTTTGTACTTGCACATATATTGTGTACGTGATACCATGGAGCCCGGCATCGAGGATTGGGAACGGATCCTGCCCTGTATCGATGATCCAGCTGGTGTGAAATGGCGCCAATGCGGGCCGGGGAAGGCGAGTAGGTTACATGGGAACCCGAATACACCTGTATGCCCTGCCGGGGCTGCCGATCCGTCTTGAGGATCTGACGCCCCAACCCCTGCTGGCCCGTTGCGCGGGGGCCTTATCGGCGCGGGGCCACGTCGCGCGCATCTACGACGCGGGGTCGCTGGCTTGCCTGGATCAACCGGAGACGCGTGCGCTCGCGCATATGATCGCGGAGAGCGGGGCGGGGCCCTGGCCGCGCCATTTTCCGGGGGGATTGGGCCGCATCGCCCGTGCGCTCCGCCAGCACCGTGCGGCTCGGGTGCGGCGCGTGGTGGCGGAGGAATGCGAACGCCCGTGCCCGGCCGTGATCGTGATTCAGATCGGGCGCCAGAAGGACGTTCCGGAGGCCCGGGCGCTTGCGGCGGCCTTGCGCGAGCGCCGTCCACAATCCGTGATCGTGGTGGTGGGCGCCTTCGTAAACGCCTTTGCGCGGCCATTGCTGGCCGCCGCGGGCGAATTCGACGCCGCTTGCACCGGGCCGGCGGAGTCGGTGCTGGCGGGCCTGGTCCGGTCGCGCCGGGATCGTTCCAGCTGGGACCGAATTCCGGGGCTCGTGTATCGGCGCGGTGCGTCGGTCGCCGCTGGATCGGCGCGCATGCGGCCGCTGGAGCCGGACTTCGCGCCAGCCGCCTACCATCCGCGGGTGTATCCCGCGCTCCTGCACGCGGGCAAGATCAAGCTGTTTACACTGCAGCACAGCACCGGCTTGCGCCATGCGGGCCACTATCGCGGCGAATGGGCGCGGCGGCCGGTGCACGTGCGCGAGGCGCGGCAGTTGCGCGCCGAGATGCTCTACCTCTTTGAACTGTACGGCGCGCGCGCCTTTCACATCGCCGGCCCCCATACACCGCGCGAGGCCGCCCTCGAACTGGCGCACGAGTGCGCCACGCTTCCCTTCGAACTCGTGTACGCCCGTGACGGCCACGTTCTGGAGACGGATGGCGAGCTGCTCCGCGCGCTCGTCCGCTCGGGGTGCCGTGTAATTCGATTCGGCTTGTTGACGGGAAGCCAGCGCCTTTTGTCGGATTACTACGGGGAGGACTGGACCGTCAGCGAGGTCGAGGCCTGCATGCGTATGTGCCGGGCGCACGGAATGCGCCGCCACGTCTCGTTTGTATACCCGTGCCCGGAAGACGACCGCCACACCGCCGCGGAGACGATCCGGATGATTCAACGCTGCCAGCCCGACAGCGCGTGCTTCTCGCTGCCCGAGCTCGCGCCCGGCAGCGTCTGGTTTCAGCATGCGCGGGCCTGCGGCTTCGGCATGCCCGGGGGGCGCCTGGCTCGTTGGGTGGGGGGGCATGGCGTTGCCGCGGAAGTGGCGGGCCGGCCGCCGGTTCGCCCCTTCACGATGCGGGGCCTCTGGGGACGCGCCCTGGCGCAGCAGATTCGGTCGTTGTCCTCGGAAATTGAACGCCGCGGAATCCCCATCGAATCGGGTGGCGCGTCGTGTCTGCTGTCGGAAGTCGACCCGGGCGCAAGCGGCCTGGGCGGCCTGCTCGCGCGGCTTGACCTGGACCCGCTCCATGCTACTATTGACTCCTACAACGGCCGGGCCACGGCCTCCATCGACACACTGGATCTTTCCCCGCCGGCACGGATGCGGGAAGCGGTAGGGAACTGAGCGCGCCATGGAAGTAAACGCAGTCGTTATCACGGGGATGGGGGTCCTGTCCTGCAATGGCATAGGCCGGGAAGCGTACTGGGATGCGATTGCGTCCGGACAATCGGGGATCCGGCGGATAAAGCGCTTTGACGCCTCGGACTTGCCCTGCCAGATCGCGGGGGAGCTGTGGGACTTCAATCCCGAAGATTTCATGAAAAAGAACGTGGTCCGCAACTGGAACCGGCACGTGCACCAGGCGATTGCCTCTTCGAGGCTGGCGGTACAGGACGCGAACCTCAAGGGCGCGGGCTACGATCCGGAACGGATCGCCGTGGCGATGGGGACGAGTATCGGGTCGCCCGACGAGGCGTACCGCGGGCACATGGAGGCGATGGAGAGCGCGGGGTACAAGAAGATCAACAAACTCGCCTCCTCGGCGTTTTCCGGACACTCGGCCACGGTGCACGTCTCCATTGATATTGGCGTCCGCGGCCCCGCGATTACCATTGCGAGCGGCTGCGCGACGGGGCTGGACGTGTTGAACTGGGGATACAACCAGATCCGGCTGGGCCAGGTGGACGCGGCGGTCGTGGGCGCGACGGAATCCCCCATTTTTCCGCTATCGCTGGCGTCCGCGTGCTCGCTGGGCATACTGTCGAAGCGCAACGATGATCCGGCGGGCGCCATGCGCCCCTTCGACCGGCACCGCGACGGGATCGTGTTGAGCGAGGGCGCCTGCACGCTGGTGCTCGAGCGCGCGGACCGGGCCCGGGCGCGCGGCGCGCACATTTTCGCGGAAGTTGCCGGCACGGGGTCGGCGGCGGAGGGCCAGAATCCGCTGATGCTGGAGGCCGAGGGGAAGACGCTGGCGCGGGCGATCGAGACCGCGATTTCCAGCGCGGGGATCAACCGCTACGACATAGGCTGCATACAGGCCCACGGGGTGTCGCTGGACATGTACGACCGCTGCGAGACCAACGCGTACAAGCGGGTCTTCGGCGAGCAGGCGTACCGGATACCCGTAAGCGCGGTGAAATCGATGATCGGCCAGTCCTATTCCACGGGCGGGCTGATGGGCGTGGGGGCGGCGCTCCTGACCCTGGAGCGCGGGATTCTCTCGCCGACGTTGAACCTCGAGGACCCCGATCCCCTGTGCGACCTGGACTTCGTCCCCAACCGCGCCCGCCTCAACGACATCGACACGGCGCTCGTGGTTTCCATCAGTTTCGGGGGCACGCACTGCGCCTCCGTCCTGCGTAAGGTTGCCTGAACGTGCCCGCGCATTCCTTCATCATAACCTCCTCCCTGCTGGTGCTGGCGGCGCTTTCGAGCTGCCTGATGGGGCTGGTGGTCTTGATGCGGAATCCCGAGCGCATAACGCACCGCGTCTTCGCGCTGCTCGCGTTCAACCTGAGCGTGTGGTCGATGGGCGTGTTCCTCATTGTCCACTCCCAGAGCGAAGAGACCGCGCGGCTGTGGATCATGGCGACGTTCGCGGTGGCCAGTTTTCTTCCCGCGACCTTTTACCATTTTATTGGCTATTTCCCGGACCAACGATTCCGCGGGATGGCGTGGTACCTCTACCTGCTCTACGGGATGGCCTTTGGCCTGACCGCGCTCGTCAACACGCGCTGGTACATTAAATCCCTCACCTTCGTTCCGGGAGATGTTCCCAAGGCGACCTACGGGATCGTATTTGAAGTGTACGGCGTCATGCTGGTGGCGACGATGGTGTTGATGTTCGCCAACCTGTTCCGGAAGCTCCGGAAATCCGAGGGCATACAGCGGCGGCAAATCGAACACGTCCTGGCGTCCATATTCGCGGGCGTGGGCCTCGCCTCGGCCACGAACGTCATCGCGCCCGCGGTCTTCGATATCGACAACACGCAACTCTACGGCCCGTGCTTCATGGTGCTGATGATGGCGGGGCTGGCCTACACCATGGTCCGCTACCACCTGCTGGATATCTGGCTTGTCATCTCGCGCACCACGGCCCACGTGGTGGTGACCTGCATCATCTTCCTGATGTATTTCTCCGTGGTGACGCTGACGCACGCCGCATTCATCCAGGCGGGCCCGGAGTACACCATTCTCAGCATCGCGCTGACGTCCATGCTGGTGGCGGTGGTCATCCAGCCGCTGCGCGAGCGGGCGCAACTCGTGCTCGATCGGGTGATCCGGCACCGCCGCTACGACGCGGAGGCGCTGACCCAGCGGATCGTCCGCGTATCGAATAAGTACGTCCAGCTCGACCAGATTATGGATCGCGTATCGGTCGATCTGCGCCAGACCATGGGCGTGACCGGGTTCCGGCTGCTCCTGGCGGACCGGGATCGCGGCCCGGAGTTGCACACGGCGTTCGTCTCCGGGGCGGTGAGCGGGGAAATCGAACAGCCCCTGGATTTCGTGCTGGAGTATGTCGGCGCGCATCACGAGCCCCTGCTCCTCGAAGAACTCGAGCACCGCGCGCCAAACCCGCATACCGTCCTGCTCGCGCGGCAGCTGCGGGAGCTTGGCGCCCTGGTGCTGATGCCGCTGGTGACGCAATCGGGCGTGCTCGGGATGGCCCTGCTTGCCGAGAAAGACACCAGAGAGCCCTATACCCTGGAGGACTGGCGGGTCTTCAACACGATCGCCGGGTCGCTCGCGGCGGCGGTGGAAAACGCGCGGCTGTATACCGAGCTCGAAGAGCTGAACGGCCACCTCGAGCTCATTCTCCGCAACATGCGCGGCAGCGTCATCGCGGTCGACAACAAGGGCGTGATCAACACGATCAACCAGGAAGGCCGGTCCATGCTGGGGCCGGTGGTCCCCGGGATGACCCTGGATGTGCTGGACACAAAGGTCGCCCGGCTGCTCCAGATGACGCTGGACAACAAGCGCGATATCCTCGACGTGGAGACGACGATTATCAATGGCGTGGGCGAGGAGATGCCCGTGGCCATGTCTACTTCCTGCCTGGAACTGCCGGGCCAAGGGATGAAGGGGGCGATGGTGCTGATCCACAACATGACGCAGATCAAGCGCCTGGAATCGAACGTGCAGCGCGCGGACCGGCTGACGTCGATCGGCACCATGGCGTCCGGGATGGCGCACGAGATCAAGAATCCGCTCCAGTCGATTAAGACGTTTACGCAGCTCCTGCTCGACCGCTTCGACGACGCGGACTTCCGGAAAACCTTTGCGGAGGTGGTCCCGCCGGAGGTGGACCGGATAGACAGTATTGTGACTCGGCTGCTTCATTTTGCGCGCCCCAAGCCCGTCTCCTTCCAGCTTCACGACCTGCGCGGCATTATCAAGAACGTATTTGCGCTGGTGCGGAATCAGCTCCGAAAGGAGGGCATTCACCCCGATCTGGATCTTCCAGAGGACAACGTGGATGTGATGGCGGACGACCAGCAATTGCATCAGGTGTTCCTGAACCTGGTGTTGAACGCGATCGAGGCGTTGTCCGACGCCCATAATCCGGTGATTGAGGTTCGCGTGTGGACGGGGCACGGGCGGCTGCAGCAGCGGGGTACGGGCCTGCGCCACGAAGTGCCCTGCGTGCGGGCCACAATCCGGGACAACGGGTGCGGGATTACGCGCGACCACATGAAACAGCTCTTTACTCCGTTCTTCACCACGAAAAGCGACGGAAGCGGACTCGGCCTTTCCGTCGTTCACGGCATAGTAACGGAGCATCAGGGCGTGATCGATGTCACCAGCACCCCGGGGGCGGGATCGTCCTTTACCGTCACGCTGCCGCTCGCCGGCAGCATGGAGACGATTGAAAGGGTTGGCTTATGAACGTGCTCCTGGTCATTGCGGAGGACCGGGGCGTCTGGGAAGCCTTGCGGGCATCCCTTCCGGAGGGCGACCTGGTGCTGCACGAGCTCGACGTGGCCACGGCGCGCCGCCGCATCGCATCCGTGAACGTTGACGCGATATTTCTGGACGACACCTCGCTCTCGGGGGAGAATCTGGTCGAGGCGGTGAAGGACATGGCGCCGGGCATCCCGCTGGCGGTGCTTTCGAACCGGGAGGACCTGCTGACGCAGGCGGCGCTGACCCGTTCCGGGGCGAACGCGGTGCTGACGAAACCGTTTTCCTGCGAATCGCTTCAGGAGGCGCTGGCCTCGCTGCTCCACACGACCTACATTGCGGCGGGCGCGTCGCAGCCGGTGGACGTGCCCGCGTTGCCCGGCGCGTCGCTCGGCCAGCACCAGATGGCGCTGCGCTGGATCAGCCGCCTCACGAACTGCAAGGCCGATTTGGAACGGCTGGCCCACCGGCTGATGGAGGGCGCGGTCGACATTTTTGACGCCACGCGCTGCTGCCTGCTGCTGGAGCGGGAAGGCCAGGTTGCGGTGGCGGCTTCGCACGGGCTCAGCGACCACATTACGGGCCAGTTGCGACTCTCGTTCAGCCAGGGCTTGATGCACTGGTTCGACAGCCACGCCTGCCTGTTCGACATCATGGCGATCCGGTCGGCCCCGGAGGCCATTAAGGAGTTGCAGGTGCTGAACGGGATTCTGGCCGCGCCACTTATGCGGGACGGCCAGGTCTTTGGCGCGCTGGTGCTGGGCGACAAGGCGTCCGGCCTTTCCTACGTGCAGGAAGAGCGCGAGCTGCTGTCACTTTTTGTCCGATCCGTTGAGATACTCTTTGAAGACGTCTACGGGCGAAACCGGCCCGGCTACCAGGGCCCTGCGCAGCTCATGGCGAGCGATCTGCCCGTGGGGATGGTGGAAATCTCTCCGGAGCGGAAGGTGGTGGCGATGAACCGGCGCGCGGAGGCGCTTCTACAGCTGCCCGCGACGAAGGTGGTAGGTTCGAGCGTCCAGCGGCTCGGCTCGGCCTTCGCCGACGTGGTGCTCCGCAGCATTGCGCGGAACGAGCCGCGTTACCACGAAGTCATCCGCGATCCGGTGACGAACGGCCAGCTGAGCATCAACGTGGCTCCGGGCGACGCGGGCGGGGCGATGGTGGCGTTTCTGCCGCAGACCGAGGAGCGCGTTTCTCAAGAGGAAATCGCCTACAGCCCGTTCTGGGAGTACCTCGCCACGCGCGTGGCGCAGGAAATTAAAAATCCGATGGTCGCGATCAACACCTTCGCGCAACTGCTGCCGCGGAAGTACGATTCCGAGGACTTTCGGGACGCCTTCAGCCGGGTGGTGCAGCAGGAGGTGGAGCGGATCAACCGGGTGGTGGAGACGCTCTTCGAGTTTGCCCGTAACCCGAGCCTGCGCCTGCAGCAGTGCGACGTGAACGACACGGTGCGATCGGTGCTCGCTTCGTTCGAGTCGGAGCTTGCGCGCCATGCGATCAAGTTGGATCAATCGTATGATCCCGAAGTCCTGCAGACGGAGCTGGATCCCGTTTTCATCAAGCAGGCGGTGCACAACGTCGTGCAGAACTCGATCGAGGCCATGCCCGCCGGGGGCACGATTCAGGTGCGCACGGCGCGCCGGGACAAATCGATCGAGATCCGGATATCGGATTCCGGCCCCGGCGTTTCCAAGGAAGATTCCGACCTGATCTTCCTGCCGTTCTACAGTACGAAAGAGCAGGGTATGGGCCTGGGACTGACCATCGCCAACCGCATCCTGCACCAGCACCAGGGCGCCATACGCTGGGTCACCGACGAGAAGGAGGGCAACTATTTTGCGCTCCAGATACCCACGACGGAGCTAAGCCATGCAAACGATCCTGGCCATTGACGACGAGCTGAGCATTCGCGAATCGTACCGGATGATCCTGGGCGACGACTACCGGGTTCATGTCGCGGAGGATGGCGAAGCCGCGCTGGAAGTGCTCTCGGAAAAGCATGTGGACCTGATTCTCCTGGATCTGACCATGCCGCGGATGAGCGGCATGGACTTTCTAGAGCGGCTGGAGGAGCGCGGCGAGACGGTTCCCGTGATTATCGTCACCGGGTCGAACACGGTGGATATCGCCGTGCGCGCAATCAAGAAGGGGGCGCGCGAGTTCGTGATCAAGCCCTTCGATCTGGACGACCTCCTCGCCCTGGTGGAGCGCACGCTGGAGGAATTGCGCGAAAAGCGCGAGCTCTCCACGCTCCGCGAGCAGGGCACGGCCGGCTTCGACAACATCATCGGGAACGCGCCCGCGCTCATGGAGGCCCTGGCCAAGGCGCGCCAGGCGATGGACGTCGATTCGACCGTGCTCATTACCGGCGAGACCGGAACCGGCAAGGACGTGCTCGCGCGGGCCATCCATTTCGGCGGCGGGCGCAAGGACAAGCCCTTTGTTCCCCTGTCGTGCTGCGCCATTCCCGCGAACCTGGTGGAGAGCGAGTTGTTCGGGCTTACCCGCGGCGCCTTCACCGGGGCCACCGAAAGCCGCATCGGCAAGATGCAGGTGGCCGACGGCGGTTCACTGTTTCTCGACGAGATCGGCGAGATGCCCGTGGAGGCCCAATCAAAGCTCCTGCGGGTGCTGCAGGAAGGCACCTTCTACGCCGTGGGCGGCAACCGCGAGATTGAAGTGGACGTGCGCTTCATCTGCGCCACGAACCGGCCCTTCGACCGCGCCATCGCCGAGGGCCTGTTCCGCCAGGACCTGTACTACCGTATCAACGTGCTGCCGATCACCATGCCGCCCCTGCGCAAGCGCCGCGAGGATATCCCCCAGCTCGTGGCGCACTTCGTGGCCAAGCACGGGCCGCGCGTAAACTCGCGGGTCCAGGATTTCGAGCCCCGCGCGCTGTCCCGCCTGGCGGCGTGCCAGTGGCCCGGGAACATCCGGGAGCTCGAGAACACGGTGGAGCGGATCCTCGTGTGCCACAGCAGCGAGCGGGTCATTCGCGCGGAGTTTCTGAACGGCATCGTTGCCGCGGAGGGAGGCGTCGAGGTCAGCGGCCTGGAGGACTTCGCGGGTCTGCCGTTGCAGGAGGCGACGCAGCGCCTGGAGCGGCACCTGATCAAGAAAGCCCTTGAACAGTGTAATTACGTGCAATCCCAGGCCGCCGACGCGCTCGGCACCACGCGCCGCATCCTGAAATACAAGATGGACCAGCTCGGCATCACCGACGATCACGACAAACATTCGATAGCGAGTTAGGGTTCGTGGCGCTTACGCCGGGGAGCGCGTGGTACTGAATCGAGCGCCACGAAGAACACATGGCAGCCTGTTGGCGCAACCGAATATGGGATCACCACGAATGGCATGGGGCAGCCGCTGGCCGCAACCAAGGAATTGATCACCACGAAGGGCACGAAGTCCACGAAGGAAAGAAGTTGGAGAAGGATTGATATTCACGCGACGGCGCAGAGGAGAAAAGGCGCAAAGGAGATGATCCAGGGCGCGATGCGCGGTTACGGTGGGCGGGGATTGGATTTGGAGCCACAAAGAGCACAGAGATCACAAAGAACACGGGGTGCCTCTGGCCGCAGCCAGGGAACTGATTACCACGAAGGGTACGAAGAGAAACAGAGAAGGGCTTTAACCGCAGAGAACGCAGAGAGCGCAGAGGATGGCTCTTGTACGCAGATGAAGTAGGTGGTTGAATGAGGGTGCGTTTTTGACCACGAATGGACACCAATGCAGACGAATGCGCCGGGAGCGGCGGCTGGCCACGATCAGGATTTGTGACCACGGATTACACGGATGACACGGATAGCAATTGGTTCCGGTCGTTGAGGCGTGCCGGCGGCTGCGTGCGTTTTTCGACGCAGCCTGTTCGGATTGTTCAGCATCGGAATTGTAGCGGGGTTGAACGGGTGGCGGGTTGTTCGGTCTCGTCTGGATCGCGCAAGTGGTTCAAGATGAACGTGCATGCGCTTAATTCAGCTTTTTTGAAAAGCAGAAGGTGATGCATAATGGCGCAAATGGAAACGTCTAGAACACGAAGACGCGTATTAATCGTGATCGCGGCGGTGGCTGTCCTCGGGGTCGCCTTTTACCTGCATTTCTTTCTCTTTCGCAGCATGGGGTCGGGCCCCGCGGGTCCGCCCGTGCCCCTGGCGCCCTTTGAATCGGTCTGGACCGATCGGCCGGTGCTCCTGCTGGGGCTGGGCGACAGCGTTACCGCGGGCTATGGCGCATCCGAAGGCAAGTCCTACGTGGCCCGGCTTGTGAAGAATCCGGAAGACGAGTTCGAGGACATGGCCGGGCGCAACCTGGCCCGTGTTTTCCCCAATCTGACGGTCCGCAACCCATCCGTGAGTGGCTCGACGTCGTTGGACCATGTGCGCGACCAAATCCCCGAGATCGAAGTCCAGCCCGAGGAGACCCTCGGCATTGTTGTCCTGACCACGGGCGGCAACGACCTCATCCACATGTACGGCAGGACGCCGTCCCGGGAAGGCGCCATGTACGGCGCCACCCTCGAAGAGGCCGAACCCTGGATTGCTAATTTCGCGGCGCGGCTCGATGGCATGATCGAAGACATCGCCGCGAAATTTCCCGGCGGCTGCCAGATTTTCCTGGCCAACATCTACGATCCGTCCGACGGCGTCGGCACCTTCGCGCCGGTTGGCCTGCCGGAATGGCCGGACGGCCTCGCCATCCACGCGAAGTACAACGACATCATCGCGCGTTGCGCCGAGCAATACGATTTCGTTCACCTTGTGGACATGCACCGTGAATTCCTCGGCCATGGGCTCTTTTGCCGCCAGTTTTGGCGTGAACACTACGACGCGGGCGATCCGCACTACTGGTACTTCACCAACCTCGAAGATCCGAATGATCGCGGCTACGACGCCATACGCCGCCTTATGCTGAACGCGATGGCGGGCGTTTTCGCGGGCGAAGCGGCGCCGACCCGGGCGGGCTAGCCGATTTTTCACGCCCCACCGGCTTTCGCCCGGGGCAGGGGATTGCACATGGAATACCGGAACCGAGACGATGTTATCCAACGTTTTGACGGGCTCGACATGGACGCAGAAGGCCGGGAGTACCTGGCCTTCAACGCGGCCCGATATGTGCGCCTCCTGGAGCGGGCCGTCCACTGCCGGCAATTGTTGGATGTGGAGGCCGCGCGCGTGCTTGACGTGGGGCCGTCGTTTTTCACGGCCCTCCTTCGCGACGCATTCCCCCGGGACGCCATTCTCGCGCTGGGAATCGATCACGCGGCCTCGCGGGGCGGGCACTGGCCCCCGGCGCTGGCGCTCGATGGCGTTACGTTTCACGGCTACGACCTTCGCTCCGCGGGCGACCCCGAATCGTGGCTCCGGATAGAGCCCGTGCATCTCATCGTGTTCTCGGAAGTCCTGGAGCACCTCCATCTCGCGCCGTCCCACGTGCTGTCATTCTTCCAGTCGCTCCTGGCGCCGGGCGGCTATCTCCTGCTCACCACGCCCAACGCAGCGACCCTGCCGAAACGCCTGCGCTTTGCGCTGCTGGGAAAGAATCCCATTCCCCTGTTCCGGGAAAACGCGGAAAACCCCGGGCATTTTCGCGAGTACAGCCGGGAAGAACTGCGCGCGGTCGGCGAGGGCTGCGGCCTCGAAGTGGTCGAGTCGCGGATCTACAACGACACCTACGCGCTCGAGCTCGACAAGTACCACACGCCCAAGGGGCGGCTGATACGCCTGCTCTCGGACATCGCACCCGAGAGCATGCGCGAAAACCACTACGTGCTATACCGTAATCCGGCGTAGCGGGCACGGTTCCCGCCCCTGCGCGGGCGCGGCCTTTTCTGCTATGATCCCGCCTTCCGCGCGGCCCTGGCGGCGCGGCGACTAGCGAAGCAACCCGCGGCCCGAAGCGCCGCGTACCTCCCGGGAAGGAATCTCATCGCATGCGCATTACCGTTGTTGGCTCCGTCGGACTGGATACCGTTGAAACCCCGTCGGGCCGCGTGGAAGACGCCCTCGGCGGCGCCGCCGTCTACTTTTCCCTGGCCGCGGCGAATTTCGTGCCGGTCAATCTGGTCGGCATTGTCGGGGACGATTTTCCCGATGCGCACATCAAGCTGCTGCAATCGAAGCCGATCAATCTGGACGGCCTGGAGCGCGCGCCGGGCAAGACCTTCCGCTGGACGGGAAAATACCACGACGATGTGAACGAGCGCGACACGCTGGACACCCAGCTCAACGTCTTCGAGACGTTTCACCCGAAACTGCCGGAAAGCACGCGCGACGCGCCGTATCTCTTCCTGGGGAACATTCACCCCGCGCTGCAACTGGAGGTGCTCGACCAGGCGAAGCCGAAGTTTATCGGCCTCGACACCATGAACCTCTGGATCGACATCACGCTGCCCGAGTTGAAGGCCGTACTCGCGCGCGTCGACTGCCTGATCATAAACGACGGCGAAGCGAAGCAGCTTACCGGCGAGCTGAACCTGCGCGACGCCGCGCGCGCGATCCAGGGCATGGGACCGTCCATCGTCGTGATTAAGAAGGGTGAGCACGGCTGCATGCTCTTCGGCGCGGGCGGCGAAATCTTCGCCATTCCGGCGCTGCCGCTGGAGGTTGTGATGGATCCGACCGGCGCGGGCGACAGCTTCGCGGGCGGCTTCATGGGCTACATTGCGCAATCGGACGCCACCGACTTCGACACGTTGAAGCAGGCGGTCGTGTATGGCAGCGCGCTGGCTTCCTGCACCTGCGAAGCCTTCGGGCCAAGCGCGCTGGCGGCGGCGGACGCGGCCCGGGTGGAGGCGCGCTACCGGGCGTTTCAGGCATTGACCGCGTTCTAGGCCGCGCCGGAAACCGGCATACGCCGCATTTGCATCGCGGCGGCGCCTGGTATATCCTGCTTTTCTACAAATAACACCTCGTAATGCGCGG
This sequence comes from Candidatus Hydrogenedentota bacterium, assembly GCA_019637335.1. Classification (NCBI taxonomy): domain Bacteria; kingdom Pseudomonadati; phylum Candidatus Hydrogenedentota; species Candidatus Hydrogenedentota bacterium. The sequence continues at coordinate 81,758 of JAHBVV010000019.1, forward strand.
TGTTCGCGGCTGCCAGGCAACTAGCGGCCCGGCGCGTTCACGGCCATACCCATATTCAGAAGGAGCCATCCCATGTCAGTTACCCCGTCCCGCCGGGACTTCCTCAAGACGGCCTCGCTGAGCGCCGCCGCCGTATCCATGAGCGCGGCAAGCTACGCCCGCGTCAAGGGGGCCAATGAACGCATCAACCTGGGCCTGATCGGCTGCGGGCGGCGCGGCGTGGGCGCGCACATGGCCGGCGTCCACAACCACGATAAGGATGAGAACGTGCAGTTCGTGGCCGTCTGCGACCCGTGGAAGGTGTCACGGGACAGCGCCGCCGAGCGCGTGAAGGAGTGGTACGGGATCGACGCGAAGCAGTTCGTGCACTATGAAGAGTTGCTCGCGCTGGACGATGTGGACGCCGTGATGATTGCGTCCTGCGACCACCAGCACACCATACACCTCGAGGCGACGGCGAAGGCGGGCAAGGATACCTATTGCGAGAAGCCGCTCGCGAATGACTTTGCGTCGCTGAAAACCGCGGTGGAGGCGGTGGAGAAAAGCGGCATCATCTGCCAGATCGGCACGCAGCTCCGGAGCTATCCGAGTTTCACCGGCGCCCGGGCCGTGGTGGAGTCGGGCGTCCTCGGGACGATCAGCCGCGTCGAGCAGGTGCGCAACAGCGCCGACCCGTACTGGTATGGCTACATTCGGGACGTGAAGCAGGAAGATGTGGCGTGGGACGTGTTCGACATGGGCACGTCGAGCCGGAGCTTCGATCCCGTGGCCTACTCCGCGTGGATGGGCTACATGGAGTATTCGCAGGGGCCGGTGCCGCAGTTGGGCGTGCATTTCCTTGACCTGGTGCACTACATCATGGGATCCGGCTGCCCGAGCAGCGCGGTCTGCCAGGGCGGGGCCTTCATCTGGAAGGACGAGCATGAATTCACCGCGCCGGATCAGGTGAACGCGCAGTACGTTTATCCCGAAGGCTTCATGGTTTCCTACACCTCCAACTTCGGAAACGGCAGCGGCAACCTCTTCAAGGTCTACGGCACGCGCGGCACGATGGACCTGACGGATTGGAACAACCCGAAGATAACCAAGGACGGCTGCAAGAAGGGCGAGACCCCGCTGGAGCCCGGCGATGGAAACGTCGCCCCGGTGGAGCGCCCGAACCACGTGTTGAACTGGTTGCGCTGCCTGCGCACCCGGGAGACGCCCCACGCGCCGATCCAGGCGGGCTACGATCACTCGATCGCCTCCATCATGGCTGTCGAATCCCTGGCGACGGGCCGCCGCCAGACCTACGATTTCGAAAAGAAAATGATAGTGGCCGGATAGTCCGGATTCGGGTTGGGCATGCAGCGGCTTCGGGCCGCGGGAGATTTCGTATGAACCGGCGTGATTTTCTATCCAATTCGGCGGCCGCCGCGGTTGCCGCGGGATTGGCGCCGCGCGCATCGCACGCGGTGGCGGCGGAACCGGCCGATGCCTGGAAGGTCGGTTGTTTTACCCGCCCCTGGGCCGATCACGAATACACGATCGCGCTCGACGCCATCGCCGAGGCGGGCTTCACGTGGTGCGGCTTCATGAACACCACCCGGAACGGCAAGGGCGGCCAGATGCTCAACTGGGACACCCCGCTGGAAGAGGCCGCGGCGATGGCCGAGGCCGCCAAGTTGCGCGGGCTGAAGGTGGCGGCGGGCTGGGGCGGACGCTTCCCCACGGAGCAGGGCCTCGACGCCGGCATCGCGGGCCTGAAGAAGCTCATTGACGTCAGCGAGGCCGCGACGGTGCCCGATATTCTGCTTGGCGGCGAGGGGCGCGCCGAGTTTCTGGAGGTCTACGAGTCGGCGATTAAGGCGTGCCTCGATTATGCGGCGGGCAAGGGCGTGCGCATCTGCATGAAGCCGCACGACACCTTCAATTTCACCGGCGAAGACTGCAAAAAGACGATGCAGCGGATCGGGCATCCGAATTTCGCGTTCTACTACGATCCGGGCAACATCCTGCACTACTCCAAGGGCCAGCGCGCGCCGGAAATGGACAGCGAAAGCATCGGCGATGTGGTGCACGGGATGTGCGTGAAGGACTACCGGGAAGGCCAGAGTGTGAACATCACGCCGGGGACGGGCCAGGTGGACTTTCCGAAGGTAATGGCCAACCTGCGCGCCGCCGGTTTCCAGGGCGGGCCGATGATCATCGAATGCCTGAACCCCGGAACGCTCGACGAACTCCTGGCGGAGGCGAAAAAGACCAAAGCCTTCGTAGAGCAACTTATCGCCGGGGTGTAGCCCGCTACCGTTGCGGGCGCGGCAGCCGGATCGTCAGATCGCGGTTCTGCTCGCGCCACCGGTATCGAAATACGGCCTCTTCTCGCGTGAAAGACACGAGTTCGCACCCGTTGTAGGCTTCGCCTATGGCCATCCACGCGTCCTCGGGCCCGTCTTTCAGGCCCACGCGCATTTTGTCGCTCCCGATTTGGCCCGGGCGCATCGCGAGCCCCTCCAGCATCTTTCGGAGATCCGGCGCATTCGGCGCGGGCGCTGGAGCGGCGGGCGCATCCGGGATCAGCGGGCCCCAGAGTTGGGGTTTGTCCAGGATGGGGTTCAGGACGGCCGCATAGTCCAGGTCGCCCCGGATGGTGGCGGGCGCGCGGTCGGGTACCCGCTCCAGCTCGCGCGCAAGATCCGCCCGGATCGCGTTCATGGGGCTGAAGACCAGGTCCCAGCCGATCTTCATCGCGATCAGCAGGACGACGGCGGCGGTTGCCCGATACAGCCTAGTATCCATCCGCCGCCTCCTGGCCCGGGTCATGGACCACGATCCGGGCCAGCCGAATTCGTGCGGCGACTTCCGATCGCGCGGGATCCCGCCGCAGGTCGATGTGGTCAATGCGCAGGGATTGCGGGCTGGACTGTATGCGCTCGAGGTAGGCCAGCAGGTCCGGGAGCGGCGCGGGCGGCAGGTCGAATTCGATCTGGTACTCGCGGAACCCTTCGCCGCCATCGATCAGGCGTCCGCCCCGCAGCTCCGGGATCGATACCAGCGCGTCGCCCTCGCTGTCGGTGCGCACCGGCACGCCGTTCTCGTCCAGCGGCGGGGGATAGCGGTAGGCGAGCCGGTAGATTTCCTGGCGGAGGCGATCGCGGATTTCCGATTCGGTCCAGGCGCTGGAATGCTGGGCGGCGGCGGCGGCGAATCGCGCTTCCACACTTTGCCGCCGGGCGATCTGGTAGGCCTGGTTGACGATGTCCGACTGGAGGCGGCTGATTTCGGCGTCGAGGCGATCGAGCGAATCCAGCGCGGCGCGCCCGCCGAGGACGGCCAGGAAGAGGGCGGCCAGGCCGGCGGTCGCGACCGCCAGCAGGCGTTCCCGGGGAGAGCGCGCGGCCCAGGCGTCAGCGAGGCGCGGCATTGCGCGTTCCTTCCTGCGGGACGGGAATGGTGACGTGGTAACTGAGCACCGCCTCGTTACGTTCCTGGATCGCGGTTTCGTACTGGCTGTGGGCGCGCGCGAGGAGCGCCATGCCGCCTTCTCCAAGCGCGCGGAGGCTGCCGAGGAATTCCCCGAGCACCAGGTCCTTCGAGCGCGCCCGCCCCCAGATGTCAAGCCCCTGATCGCGATTGTAATCTACCCGCGTAATGGTGAAATCGGATGGGGGGGCCGCCTGGGCAACGGCCGAGAGCAGTTCCAGAAAAGTGGCCTCGCCTTCCACCTGGCGCGCAATGACCTGAAGGCGTTCCAGCTTTACGGCGATATCCCCCGCTTCGGGGGCCTGCGATTCATACTGTTGCCGGAGTTCCCGCACCAGGAGGGCCCGCTGGATCCAAGCCTGGGCGAACCACGCGGCCAACACAACCAGGACGATGCCCGCGGCGCCCGCCAGGCGCAGGGCCCGCCGCTGCACGCCGCGCAGGGCGCGATCGCGCGTTACGGACGCGGGCAGCAGGCTCAGCGACACCGGCGCGCGGCCCGCCGCCATGCATGCGGCGCCCAGCGCGGCCAGCGGCAGGCGACCGGCCAGGTCCGCCGGGTTTTCGATCATGGACCCGATGTCCAATACCGGGGCGCAGGACTTTTCAAGGAGTTCGCCGAGGAAAGCCGCGATATCCTCCGCGCGTGCGATATCGCCGCTGGTGTAGACCTGATCCGCGCCCAGCCCGTCCTCGCACTCCCGGCGGCAGGCCGCGAGGGCGTCGCGCGTTTCGTAGGCGAGGAACTCGCGGCTTTCGGCGGTGTCCAGCGTCAGGGGCGTTGCGTGCGCGACGCCCCGGGTGAACCGGGGCAGACCGTTGTCCGTCACGAGCACTTCCAGGCTGCGCGCGCCGGCGTGCGCGAAGGCGGAACGTTCTGTGTGGTCTCCGGGGGATTGAGCGAGGGCCGCGTGGAGGCAGATTGTGCTCAGGTACACATCGCGCGGCTCCAGCCCCGCGCCGGCCAGCAGCGCGAGGTGGCGCTCGAGGGTCTCGCGCGGGATGGCGGCGACCAGCACGCGCGAATCGCCCGAGGGAAGATCCGACAGGCGCGCATGGCTGAAAAACTGCGATTCCGGCGCGGCGGGGGAGTATTCGCTCGCGGTGAGCGCGATCATCGAGGCGATCTCGCGGTCATCCCGCGCGGGGAGGGTTACAATGCGGGCGGTGGTTTCGTGGCGGGGAATTATGCTGTAGATTGCGTCGCGGCGCACGCCGCGGGTCTCCACGAAGCGCGCCAGCGCGGCGCTGGTGAGCGGCGACCCGAGATCTTCGGTGTCCAGCGCCTCTACGCGAAACCGTTGCCCCACCGGCGTCAGGGCCACGTGCGTGATGCAGTCATCCCCCAGTTGAAGAATGGAATATGCTGCGTCACTGCGAGCCAAGGGATTCCTCCGACCACGAAAGCAGGATGGGGGCGCCGGAACCGTTTGGCAGGCGCACCACGGCGCTACACGCGGCGCGGATGCGTCCACCGCGCCGTGTCGCCAGTCCGGTAATCTTAAAAAAGTCCGAATCGAACTTGCAATGGCGCTGGAGGGATTGCATCGCGTCGCCCGCGAGGCCCGTCGCGGACGCAAACTGCTCCCAACTCGTGTAGGGGCGATCATCTGCGGTTCCGGGCGCGCCATCGTCGCCTTCGCGCCACGCCACGATGGTTTCCGCGTCTTCCTCCGTGACGTTGGGAATGCGCACCAGCACGCCGGCGGGGGCGGTGTTCACATTGATCCGCCCGTCGCCGAAGGCCGCCAACAGATCGCGCAAGCCGGGTGTTTCGCCCGCGCCGCGCCAGGCCGCTTCGTCCACGTCGTCGAGGTCGCGAAGCTCGGCGATATCGTGGAAGCGTACCGGTCCCTCGCCCGGCGATGCGCCCGAGTCGCCGACGCCCGTGCGGCGCGCGTGGATTGCGCGCAGGGCCGATCGCGTGAGGCCGGGCAGGTTCTCCAGGATCTCCAGGGGCGCCGTGTTGATATCGATCCGGCGCTCCAGGTCTTCGATGCGCACGAGAGCGACGTCCTCGTCGAAGCCCTCGCCCGGATCCAGCAGGCCGCCGGCGGCGTACAGGTCCAGGGGCCGCGCCCAATCCTGCCCGAGGTAGTTGATCGGCGCCAGGGCCGCCTCGGGGATGGGGTCGAATTGCGCCTTCAGATCCATCAATTGCAGCTCGACCAGGCCGCGTTCCACCGCGCCGCGCGCCGCCAGCCGGCACTGGGTGGTGTCGAGGCTGTACCGCGCCGCCTGCACCTCCAATCGCGCCCGGTGGTGGTACGAAAGCGTCACCACGGTCAGCATGGCCACCACCCAGAGCACGCTGACCAGAACATAACCGCCGCGCGCCGGGCTCATGGTGCGCTCTCCAGCATGCGGGCGATCTCCCGGGCGTCGCGCTGCCGGTTGAGGGTGCGCGTGACCAAAACCGTCTCGAAGGAAAGGCGTTCCTCCGGACTCCGATCGTCCTCCAGGATTATGGAAACGGCGATGGCCTGCGGTAGGCCCCAGCCGGGCTGGTGGCGATCGGCGCGGCGTGGCTCGACCGGAACCGGCGGGCCGCGCCAGTACTCCGGGTCGGGCCGCGCGACCCAGAGGTAGCGCACCTGGAATTCCCGCACCCCCCGGGCCGCCACGAAACGGGCTTCGTTCCGCACGCGAATGCGCGTTTCATCCAGCGCCGTCGCGTCCCGGACGGCGCCGGGCAGCACGCCCTCGACGATGGCCTCCTCACGGACGAGGGTGGCGTTCGCGCGATCGTGGCGGTAGCGTATCCGCATGAGCCGACGCCCCTCGCCGGACGTTACATTGACTGGCTGCGCGACGGCGTACATGGTAAACCCGTCGTCCGCGCCTTCGAAAAGCTGGCTGCCTCCCGCGTGCAGGTTGCTGTATTCCTGTTCCAGGAGATCCAGCACGTGCCGGGCCTGGCGGTGGAGCCCGCTGTCGCCCTCGGCGGATCGCCAGGCGGCGATGGTGGTCTGAAACAGGGAATACACCGACGCCATTACGATGCTCAGGAGCACCGTCGCGACGAGCACCTCGGCCAGCGTGAAGCCACCCCGGCTCGCGCGGTTCGGATTCATTGGCCCACCCCGCCGGGATCGGTCCAGAGGCGTCCGGGCGCGATCAGGGTGGCGGCGGACACCGAAACCGGCTCTCCGGCGCGGGTCCAGCGTATCTCGAAGTGGACCCGGCCCATCGGGTGCTTCATGGCGGCTTCCAGTGTGGCGCGCCGCGCGGGATCGAGTCCCGGCGGGAGGTCGGGGGGCTCCAGCGGCGCCTGCTCGACGTACCACGCGTATTCGAAACGATCAAAGGGGGGCTCGAAGACGCCCGACTCGGTCGCGCCGTCCGCGAGGCGCGGGGCGAGGTCGACCTCCGCCGCAAGCTGATCCAGCAGGATACGCGCGACCGTGTAGTCCCGCGCCAGCCCGCGCGCCTGAATCGCGGTGTAGAGCGCCTGCTGGACCGCCGCGGCCGTGATGCTGAGCACCGCCATCGCCGTCACGGTTTCGACGAGAATATAGCCGCGGCGTCCCCTCACGGCGCGACCTCAACACCGCCCAGGATGCCCGTGGTGCTTATGGTGGCGCCCGGCTCGTCCCCGCGCGCCAGGCGGATCCGGACGCGGTCGCAGGCGCCGTTGGGCAGGCACGCCACGTAGGAGAGCCGGCGCGCGCGATCCGTCCGGGCGTCGAGGCGCGCGATGCGTAGGCCGGGAGGCAGCGTATGGAGGCCGCCCGCCGCCGGGTCCGCCAGCGGTTCGAAGCGCTTGTCATGGCCATCGCCGCCGGCCCAGCCCTCAAGCCAGTAGGTCTGCGCGCGCTCATCGAGATACAGCCGGATTTCCCGTCCCTCGCGGACCGCGAGTTCCTGCGCGTAGAGCAGGCGCGCCACCAGGTCGCCCTGGGCGCCGCGCCGTTGCAGGGCGGTGACCGCGCTGCCATACAACGGCACGATAACGGCGGTCAGGACCGCCAGGATACTGACGGTAACGATAAGCTCCAGCAGGGTGAAGCCGGGTCCCGATCGGATTCGGCGTGGCGCCAGGGCGGGCATGCCTATTCCATCACGGAATCGCGCGTGACGTCGTCCTCGGTGCCGGGGACGCCATCCGGTCCGGAGGACCAAATCTGGTAATCCGCCAGGCGCGCGCTGGAGGCCGGCTTGTAGTTGTAGGGGTTGCCCCAGGGATCGGGGCGCACGGATTCGACGTAATTGCGCTTGCCGTTCACCGCGGCGGTCAGCGCGTCCAGGGACGGGGGATAGGTGTCGTTGTGGTCGAGGGCGTAGAGCCCGATCGCTGTGGACAGGCTCGCGATGTCCCCCTTGGCCGCGCGGATTTGGGACTCCCGGACACGCCCTCCGAAGGTGACCACGACCATCCCAGCGAGGATGCCGATGATGACCGTAACCAGGATCAGTTCGATCAGGGTGAAACCGCCGTTGTTTCGCATTCCGTGGGTTCCCGTGCGTTTTGCCTGCGCGCTGGCGGCGCGTACGCCCGCTGCGCCGCGCTTTTCAGTATAGTACACGCGGCTTCGGCGCGCCAGTCAAAATCTCCTCGGCGAATCCTCAGAGCCGGAACCGCGCGCCGCGCCGTTTGAACGACAGCGGTGGGCCCGGGCTGTTCTCTGCCTCCAACGGCGTGGATTCCGCGAATGGCGTTGTTTCGCCCGACGGATCGGGTTCCTGGATTGGCGGCGCGGGCGCCTCGGGAAGCTCCGCGAGCGGCGCATACCCATCCTCTGGAATGCGCTGCGGGCCGCGCCGACGCCGCGCGGGGAGGGGCTGCGGAAAAACCGGATCGTGGTAGACGCGGACCGATGCGGCCGCGCCGGCGGGCACGAGGCTGTAACCGATGATATCGCCCAGGTCGATCAGGAAGGCCAGCGCCAGGAAGAAGATTTCCTTCCAGCCGACGCTCTCCGGATCGAAGAGGCGCTCGAACACGGCGAAAAGGGGGCTTTCCAGGGCGACCGGCTCGGGCATGGCGATTCCCGCGAGCGCGCCCGCGTTCTTGACCGCGACGCGGAGTTCGTCCTGCAGCGCTTCAACTTCGGCGATGTTCTCGGGCCGCCGCCCGGCCAGGATCGCGTCGGCGGCTTCCTGTTCGGCGATGGCCGCGTCAATCGCCGCAAGTTCCACGGCCACCTCGTGCCCCAGCACGGTCAGCCGGTGGTCTTCCGCGCGCGCGCGGTTTCCGTAGCCGGCGGGGGCTTCGCGCAGGCCCCGGATCTCGGCCTCCAGCTCGCCCGTCTGGCGGGCCAGTATTTTCTCGCCGTCCTGCTTCCGCGCCAGCAGGCCGGCGCGCACTTCCGCGAGGTAGGTGTCGTAGGCGCGCTTGACCTTGTCGGTGGCGTGCCGCAGATAAAACTCCCGGTCACCGACGCGGTACAGCACGTCCATGTTGAAGGTAATGGATACCGAGGCCACCACGGTCAGCCCGATAATGCCAACGAGATTCAAACGCTTTTGCCCGTCAATAATGGCGAGTTTCAACGCGAACAGCATCAAACCGATGGCGACCGACAGGCCCAGGGCGAAAATGGAACAGTTCCACGTGCCGAGCATTCCCAAAGGGATCGGGATGATCGGATCCGGCAGTACGGAATCTCGGAGACTCGCGTAGGTGGTCCACATCGAGACGATCGTCAGGAGGAGCATGGCGAAAAAGATGGCGAGTCGTGATATGACGCCCATGAAATGAGATCTCCCTGTTCGGTGGTGAGCAATAGGACCCGATGCAGCGTTGCGCCCAGTCTACTGATCCGCGGCGCGCGAGAAAAGGTTCCCTGGAGCGTTGGGACAGAGTGGACAGAGTGGACAGAGTGGACGCGGTGGATTCGCCGCGTCGAATGGACGGGGTGGACGTTTTGCCCGGACGCCCGCCATGTGACTATACTTGCGCTGCATTCCGCAGGGGGCGCGGGTCCAAGCTCCCCAAGTCATTCGAGGCGCCATGTTGTTCAAATCGAAGTCCCCCCGTAAGCACCGTTCGCTGTTTCGCCGCCTGGTGCGCGGCTTTCTTGTTGCGGGCCTCGCGCTGATGCTGCTGCTGAGCGCGATGGTGCTCTGGTTCGCGCGCGGCGCGCTCTACAACCGGTTCGTCTATTTCCCGAAGGAGGTAGCCGCGTGGGAGGCGATCCGGAACAACCGCCTGGAGGTGACGCTTGACGATGGCTGGGGGGCCTATCGGGGCAATTGCCACAGCCACTCGCACGTTTCGCACGACAGCGACGTGCCGTTCGAGGAGATTCTTGCCGCGCTGAAGTCCGCCGGCAACGACTTCATCTTCATGACCGATCACGTGGTCGATAACATCGCGGACTACTCGATCCAGTGGAAGGGCCTGTACGACGGCGTCCTGTTTGTCCGCGGCTACGAAATGGGCTACGGGTTCCTGCCCTGGGGCCTGCCGGACGACACTATCTTGAAGCGCGACGAGGAGATAGAGGTGCTGGCGCGCCAGATCCGGGAACGCGGCGGGATACTGTTCTTCGGGCACACGGAGGAAGAGCGCCAGTGGGACTTGCCCGAACTCAACGGCATGGAGATTTACAACCTCCACACGGACACGAAGGACGAGGATCTCTGGTTTCTGCCGGATTTGCTGGCGAATATCCTGATAAACAACGGAAAATACCCCGACCAGGTGATCCGGCTGTTTTTTGATCCCCAGACCGAGATTCTGGCGCGCTGGGATGAACTGAACAAGACCCGCCGCATCACGGGGATCCAGGGCACGGACGCGCACCAGAACCAGGGTTTCCGCGGCGTCTACACCGCCGAGAATACGTTCCAGATCTGGGACACCAGCCCGGAGATGTTGACGGAGTTCAACCTGAACTTCCTCACGCGGACGTTGTTGCGCGTCTTCTTCGGCGCGTTCGCTCCGGGCGACGAGTTGTTTCATTTCCAGCTCGATCCGTACGAGCGCGTGGTGCGCTACTCCTCAACGCACATTCTCGCCCATGAACTGACGGAAGCGGCGCTGTGCGAGAGCCTCGAAAAGGGACGGGCCTACGTGGCCTTCGACATGATCGCCGATGCGCGGGGCTTTGTCTATCTTGCCGAGGACGGCGGGCGCCAGGCGGTGATGGGCGAATACCTGCCTTTTTCCGAATCGGTTCGTCTCCGCGCCGCGGCGCCGAACGTCGGGCGCATCAAGGTGTTGCGCGATGGGGCGGTCGTCCACCAGGTCGATGGCGCTGCGTTGGACTGGCGGCCCGGCGCGCCGGGGAACTACCGGATCGAGGTGGAGTTGTACATCGTAGACCGCTGGGTCCCATGGATTTACAGCAACCCGATTACCCTGACGGAAGGGGGCGCGCCCACCTGATTCTCGGGCCGCCTGGTATGGAAAACCCGACCGCCGCGAATGCACCCGGTATGCGGGCGCTGTCGGTTTTGTAATGCGTGCTTGACAAGGCGCGCGTTTCCGCCGATGATACAATCGTGGTGCGTATGACGGCTAGCAGGCGAACACATAGTACTTTTGGCGGCTCGCGCCCGGCCCGGGTCCGGTGGTGGGGTGTGTTTGCGGGGCTGGCGCTCCTGGTTGGCTTTCTCGCGCCCCGGCCCGCGTTTGGCGTCTCCCCCTGGGATCCGGCGGCCCCGTATGCCGACGCCTACCGATCCGGGCGGTACGCCGAAGCCCTGGAAGAGCTTGATCGCGCCATTGCGGGCGAGTTGGGCCAGCCCCCCGCCTCGTGGCTCGCCGATCAGGCGGAATTGCTCTGGATCGTGGGACGCCACAGTAAAGCGATCACGGTGATGGGCGATGTGGTGCGCCGCGTGTATGAGCCCGCCTTCACGGTGCGGCTGGCCGCGATGTACCGGGAATTGGGCCAATCCCTCGACGCCCAGGTGGCCGTGGATCTGGCCGTCCAGCAGAGCCGGTCGCGCCAATCACCGTCGTATCTGCGCGAAAACCTGATCGCGATCGGCCAGATCGCGCTCTGGCAGGGCGAGAACCCGCGCACGATCCTTCAGTTCTACCAGCAGCGGGTCTTGCAGCGCTACCCCGATTTTGTGGCGGGCTACGTGGCCGCCGGTCAGCTCGCGCTCGACGGCTACGCCTACGATCTGGCCGAAAAGTATTTTCAGCAGGCGCTGGACCGCGATTCCATGCGGCAGCCCGCGCTCGCGGGCATGGCGGAGACCTATTACCGCGCCGGGGATCCCGCCTTTGAGGGCATCGCGGAACTCTTGCGCGCCATCAATCCGAACCATTCCCGGTTGCTCCAGCTGCTCGCCGAACGCGCGCTCATGGGCGGCAATCTGGATGAAGCGCGCGCGCTGCTCGATACCCTCCTCGGGTTCAATCCCGCGCATGGCGGCGGCCTTGCCCTGCGGGCGGCGGCGGCATTTCTCGCGGGAGACGGCGAAAAACAGCGCGAAGCGCTCGCGCGCCTGGCCGAGATCAATCCCGCCAGCGGAGAGGGATACCGCATCCTCGGCGATCTGGCCGCCCGCCACTACCGCTTCGAAGAAGCCGCCGCGTTTCTGCGGCAGGGCGTCGCAATAGACCCCGAGAATGTCCGCGCGCGCGCCTCACTGGGGCTGAATCTGCTGCGGCTGGGCGAGGACGCGGAGGGACGGACGATTCTGGAGGAGGTGTTCGAGGACGATCCCTACAACGTGCAGGTCTACAACATGCTCGAAGTGCTGGATTCGCTGGACGCCTTCGAGACCGTGCGCAACGCGAATTTCACGGTCACGCTGCCCAACCTGGAGGCGGCCGTCATGGGCCCGGACGCGGTCGGGTTGCTGGAGGAGGCGCTCGCGCGTTACGAGACCGAATACCAGGTCGGGGTGAAGCGCCCGGTCCACGTGCAGTTTTTCGACGATCACGACGAATTCATGGTCCGATCAATTGGTCTCCCGGGCAATCCCGGGCATCTGGGCATCTGCTTCGGCAACCTCGTTACGATGGACTCGCCGCGCGCTCGCGAGCCGCGATCCATGAACTGGCGATCGGTGCTCTGGCACGAGTTCGTGCACGTGATCACGCTCCAGAAAACCGCCAACCGGATCCCGCGCTGGCTGTCGGAGGGGATCTCGGTGTATGAGGAGGGGCAGCGCGATTCCTCCTGGGGGCAGCCGCTGGATCCGGATTTCCAGCCCCTGCTGGCACCGGGAGAGTGGCCGGACATGGCCGCGCTCGAGCGTTACTTCGTGGCGCCGGAGTCGCCGATCCACCTGATCTTCGGTTACTTCCTCGCGGGGGCTTTTGTCGAGTCCTACGTGGACGCCTATGGCAAGCCGGCGCTCGTCGCCGCGCTGGACGCCATCCGCGATGGCGCGCTGGCGAACGAGGCGCTTGTCGGGGCCGCGGGCGTGGACGGTGGCCAGGTGAACGAAGCGTTTGCGGCGCACCTGGCCCGCGTGTGCGCCCCGCTTCTGGCCGCGGCCGAGGAAGGCGATCGAAATGACCCTGCTCCGGAAGGTTTTTTTGGGGAGGAGCACGGGCCGGATATCGAGGCCGTGGAACTGGCGCTGCGCGGTCAGAAAGCGCTGGATTCGGGCGAGATCAATCAGGCCATCGAACACTTCGAGGCCGCCGCCGCGCAATTGCCGGCGCTTCCCGGGGACCTCAACCCGCTTCGCAACCTGGTTGAAATCCGGCGAGCATCCGGCGATCTCGAACAGTGGTACCAGGAAGTGCGCCGCCTGCAGCGCCACGTTCCGACCGCGTTTGACGAGACCAAGGCGCTCATGGAGGCGCTCGAAGCCGAGGGCGACTGGCCGCGCGTGCTGGACCTTGCGCGCTGGTGCGCCGGCATCGATCCCTTTGATGTGGAAGTCCACAGCGCGCAAATGCATGCCGAGCGCGCCCTGGGCGATCGGGAAGGCTTAATGGCGACGCTGGACCGCCTTGCCGCGCTCGACACGGCCCAGGCGGATACCTACCGTCTCGGGAAGGCGCGCGTGCTGTTTGAGTCGCGGCGATTGCCGGAAGCGCGCAACGAAGTGCTCGCGCTCCTCGAGCGCTATCCGGCCTACCGGGAAGCGCAGGAATTGCTGCTGGAGCTTCACGAGACAGACACGGAGGTTCACCGTGAAGCGGAGTAGGCTGTTCCCCGCGCTGATCCTTTCCGGCATGCTGCTATTGCCCGCTCCGCTGCTCTGGGGCCAGGGCCGGTGGGGCTGGGGCGGCGCTGAACAGAATCTGCAGGTTGGCGGGCATCCGTTTCCGGGCAACAGCTTCACGTTCTGCCGGATACAGTACGACAGCGACACGTCCGGGCGGCGCGGCTGGGGCAAGTGGCGGACGGACTACCCGGATTCCGACTACAACTTCATGTTGCGCTTGTCGCAGTTGACGAGCATTGCGGTGACGCGGCACCCCGACGGCGATTTCCGGCACGACATCGTCCGCCTGGACCAGCCGGAGTTGCGCAATTATCCCTTCATCTACATGATCGAGGTGGGGGACATCATGCTCTCGGAGGCGGAGCGCGAGGGGCTGCGCAATTATCTCCTGCGGGGCGGCTTCCTGATGGTGGACGATTTTTGGGGGGAGCGGGAATGGCGAAACTGGTGTTACGAGTTTGACCAGGTGCTCCCGCCGGACAAGTATCCGCGCTTCGAGATCCCGCTGGACCACCCGATTTACCACATTGTGTTTGACATCGACGAAGTGCCACAGGTGCCCTCGATCAACCGCTGGCTCTACACTGGCCTCACTTTTGAGACCAGCGATTCACGGACCCCGCACATCTGGGGGGTCAACGACGAGAACGGGCGGCTCATGGCGGTGATCTGTCACAACACCGATCTCGGCGATGGCTGGGAGCGCGAGGGGCACAATCACGAGTACTTCCAGGAGTTTTCGGTCAAGAAGGCCTACCCCATGGGCATCAACATTGTGGTGTATGCGCTGACCCACTGACGGGCCGGCCTGCGAACGGCCCCCGGGCCGCCTGAACGAAAGGATTCACGGATGAACGACAATCTGGAGACGGCGCAGGCCCCTTTCGAACCGGCCGCGCTGGACCGGTTGCGCGAAGGGCGCGCGCGGATGCTGGCGGAGTTGCGCAAGGTCATCGTGGGCCAGGACGCCGTGGTGGACTCCTTGATGCGCGTGCTGTTTTCGGGTTCGCACGGGCTGATCACCGGCCCGCCGGGGCTCGCGAAGACCTTGCTCATTCGGTCGGTCGCGCAGATTCTCGATCTGGATTTCAAGCGCATCCAGTTTACGCCCGACCTCATGCCGAGCGACATTACCGGGACCGAACTGATCGAGGAAGATCGTAACACCGGCCACCGCGACCTGCGTTTTGTGCCGGGGCCGGTCTTTACCAATGTTTTGCTCGCGGACGAAATTAACCGCACGCCCCCGAAGACGCAGGCCGCGCTGCTCGAAGCCATGGAGGAGAAGCAGGTCACCGTGGCGGGCCAGCTGCGCCCGTTGAACAAACCGTTTTTCGTGCTCGCGACCCAGAACCCCATCGAACTCGAGGGGACCTACCCGCTGCCCGAGGCGCAGCTCGACCGCTTCATGTGCAGCATCAACATCGGCTACCTGAGTGAGGACGAAGAGCTTCGCGTGGTCACGCAGACGACCGCGCCCGCCGGGGAGGCGCCGCAGCCCGTGTTTTCCGGCCAGGACATGCTGGATTTCGCGCGGCTGGTGCGGTTGGTGCCCGTAGCGGATCCCATCGCGCGCTACGCGGTGCGCCTGGTGCAGGCGAGCCGCCCGCTGGAAAAGGAGTCCCCGGACTTCGTGAAACAGTGGGTCGGCTGGGGCGCGGGCACGCGTGGCAGCCAGTACCTGGTGCTCGCGGCGAAGGCGCGTGCGCTGCTGGCGGGGCGTTTTCACGTCGCCTCGGAGGATATTCGCGCGGTCGCGCACGAAGTCCTGCGGCACCGTATCCTGACCAACTTCCGCGCGGAGGCGGATCAGGTGCGCGTGGACGATGTGATCGATCGCCTGCTGGAGCACGTCCCGGGCCCCGCGGCCGAGGGAGGTTGAGCGCATTCCCATGCCCGCCATCGTCCAACGCAACATAGCGCCCGAGGAACTGGCGCAGGTGAAGGACCTCTGGCTCCTGGCGCAGACGCTGGTGGCGGGGCAGCAGTTGGGCCTGCACCGCAGCCCGCATTCCGGATCGTCGGTCGAATTCGCGCAATACCGACCCTACACCCAGGGGGACGATCCGCGATTCGTGGACTGGCGGCGTTACGGGCGGACGGACCGCCTGCACATCCGGGAATTCCACGAAGAAACGAATATGCGCTGCACCCTGCTGCTGGATTGCAGCGCATCCATGGGCTACGGCACGACCGCGCTGACGAAGTTCCGGTATGCGCAGATTCTGGCGGCGTCCCTGGCGTGGCTTCTGACTCTGCAGCACGACGAGGTGGCGCTGGCCGCCTACCACGAGAGTATCTGCTGCCACATTCCGTTCCAGCGCCGGACGCATCAGGTGCGGCGCCTGATCGCGGCGATCGAGCAGCAAGCGCCCGCGGGTCACACCGAGACGGCGGAGGCGCTGGCGTGGGTGGGCAATGTCATGACGGCGCGGGGCATGGTGGTGCTCATCAGCGATCTGTTGCAGCCGCTGCCCGTGGTGGAGACGCAGCTGCGCGCGCTGCGGGCGCGCCGGCACGACGTGCTCGTGTTTCAGCTGGCCGACGTGGCCGAGGAGACCTTCCCTTTCGGGCCGGAGGTGACCTTGCGCGACGCCGAGGGGCACGAAGAGCGCCCGGCGAATCCGGACCGGGTGCGGGAAGCGTATCTTGCGAATCGCGCGGCGCATTTTGACCGCATTCGCGAGGTCTGCCTGGCCTACGAGATCGATTACGAGCCCCTGCGCACCGATCGCCCGTTGGACTCGGCGCTGCAGCAGTTCCTGCACCGCCGCGCCCACGCGCTCCTGACGACGAGCAAGCGCGCGCTTTCGACGGGGGGCGGCTGATGGGCTTGCTGATGCCGCTGCTGATGGGCGGGGCCGCGCTCGCCGTGCTGCCGTGGATCATCCACCGCATCCGGCGTCCCACGCACCAGCCGACGCCCTTCAGCAGCCTGATGTTCGTCCCGGAGACGCCGCCGCCCGTGCGCGAGCGCAAGCGGATCGAGCATCCCTGGCTCATGCTGCTGCGCATGCTGATCCTAATCGCGCTGGCGCTGGCCTATGCCCGCCCGTACCAACTGGTTCCCGCCGCCGCGGAGGGCGAGGGGCCCGCGGATCGGGAGCACGTCATCCTGGTGGATGCCTCCATGAGCGCGGGCGCGGATTTTGACGCCATCCGATCCGCCGCCCTGGCCGCCCTGGACGAGGTGAACGGCGCGGAGCGGGTGGCGGTGGTCGCGTTCGATACGGCGCCGCGCCTGATCGTCCCCCTCGCGGGACCCGGCGCCGCGCGGGGGGCGCTCGAATCGCTGGCGCCGTCCGAAGGGGCCACGCGTTTTGTTCCCGCGCTCCGGTTCGCGGAGCAATTGCTGGAACCCGAAGCCGCCGTCGCGGAGGAGGAAGCCGCGCAACGGATCATACACCTGGTGAGCGACTTGCAGCGGAGCGGCCTGCCCGAGGGCGAGGCCGGCTATACCCTGGCGCGCGGGGTCCAGTTACGCGCCGTTCCCGTGGCGGTTCCCGTGGGGAATCAGGCGGTGGAGGCGGTGGCGCTGGAGCCGCGCCCGCCGAATAGCCTGCATCTGCGCGCGCGCGTCCGCAACCACGGGCTGGAGCACGCCGATGGTATGCTGCAAGTATGGATCGGGGAGCAACTGGCGGCGGAAAATCCCGTGAGCATTCCGCCGGGCGGCGTGGCGGCCGTGGCCCTGGCCGCGGAGGCCGACCTGGCCATGTCCCACGAGGGCGAAGTGCGGTTGCGGGTGGCCGACGCGGTCGCCGCGGACAACGCGCACTACTTCGTGTTCCACCCGGAGCCCGCGCGGATCGTCGGCATGCTGGCGTCGGGTACGGACGCGCGATTTCTCGAGGCCGCCATCGCGGAAAGCCAGCCGGTTCCATGGCGGTTGTCCCCGCTTACGCCCGATGCGGTCTCGACTGAAGCCCAGACGGGCGCGCTGCCCGAAGTTATCATTGTCGCCGGGCTGGAGACCGCGCCGGACGGCCTGGCGGAGGCGCTGCAATCGTACGTGACTTCGGGCGGGCGGATCCTGCTCATTCCCGGGCCGGGCGGCCTTGCGGCTCCGCTTTCCGATGCGCTGCTGTCCCCCGCCGGCGTGGCGGCGGGCGCCCCGCGCTACGATCAGGCGGATCCGCGCCGCTTTTCGAGCATGAACTGGATCGATTTCGACCACCCCGTGTTTCAAGCGTTCAGGAGCGCCGCATACAGCGATTTTTCCATGGTGCGGTTCCACAATTACCACCGTCTGGACGCGCCCGCGGACCTGCGGGGGGCGGTGATCGCCCGCCTGGACGATGGCGTCGCCGGCGATGGCGATCCCGCGCTGGTCGCGTTCGAGGTGGGCGCGGGCCGGGCCGTGGTCTGGGCTTTTCCGCTGGATCCGGCCTGGACCAACCTCACGCGCACCCGGCGTTTCGTGCCGCTGATACACGAGTCCATCGCCTTGTTGCTGCCTGCCCTGCCCCCGCGCCGCGATCACCGGGCCGGCCTTCCGCTGACGCCTCCGCCCGAGCTTGCCGGCCAGGCGGATGCGCTCCGGATGCGGTGGCCCGGCGCGGCCGATCCCGTGGCGTGGGCGGCGGATACGGCGCGCGCGCCACGTGCGGGGTTTGTGCGCTGGTTGCCCGGAGATGACGCCGCCATTCCGGTGGTGGAGCCCGTGAACACGGATCCCGCCGAAAGCGATTTGCGCCCGTTTACGGTGGAAGAGTTTCTGCTGCGGGCCGGCGCGGTGACGGCCGATCTGGAGTCGGCCCCGGCGGAAGCCCCCGAAACCGTGGGGAATGTTGTACACTGGGAGTATGCCTATTCGGTACTCGTAATCCTGGCGGCGGCCCTCTTTCTCGAAACGGGCCTGGTCTTGTGGCATCGCCGCCGGGGCATCCGGGAGCAGCGCGTGACATGACAAACAGCAACCGCCCCTTGCCCCCCATGCTTGCGCAGCAGCTTGCCCGCGTGCTGCGGCGCTACCGCCGCGTTCGCTTCCTGCGCGCGAGTGCGCGTTTTCTCGCCTTCTCGGGCGCGGCGGCCGCGTTGCTTGCCCTGGCGGCGGCGGGCGGCGCGCCCGTTGCCGCCATAGCGGCCACCGCGGTCGCCGCCGTAGCGTTTCTGGCGGGCTACTGCTTCCTTCCGATCCTGCGGCGTCCGGCGACCCTCCAGGAAATCGCCGCGCATATCGACGCGCGCCATCCCGAACTTCAGGATCGGATCCTGAGCGCCGTTGCCCTGGCGGAGTCCGGCGGCGAGGCGCCATCGGCCTGGATGCTGGAAAACCTGCTGGCGGAAACCCAGCAGCGCGTGAAAGGGACGCCGCTGGACGATTTTATCAATCCGCTGGAGTACCGCGTGCTGGTGGCGGCGGTGTGCGCCGGCGGCGTCGTGATCGCGGCCGGGCTTATCGCGGCGGGCTGGCGCTGGAGCGCTATCCAGGACGCTTCGGACGAGGAAACGGCGGCGTTGGCCGCGGCCCCCTTCACCGTGGAGCCGGGCGATGCGACAGTTCAGCCGGGCGACAACCAGATCATCTGGGTGACCTCGCCCGATGTGAACGCAACCAAGTATATCCACTGGGAGCAGGGCGGCCGGGAGCAGCGGGCGGTGCTGGCCTCGAGTTCGACGCCCGAGGTTTCCTTCCACACCTTCGAGGCCCTGCGTGAGGGCCTGTTCTACCGGGTTCGCGTCGGGGAGCGGGAGTCGGAACGTTACGAAATCAAGGTGGCCCGGCCACCGTCCGTGGAATCGATCCAGATCACCTACACCTACCCGGCGTACCTCCGTTTGGAACCCCGGGTCGTACCCTTTGCCGGCGACATTGAGGCCGTGGAGGGCACGGAAGTCGCCCTTCGCGTGGAGGTGAACAAGCCCCTGCGCCAGGCGGTGCTGGCCCTCGACACCGGATCGCAGATTCCCCTCGCCGCCGCGGGCGAATTGGCGTGGGAGACCGTGTTCACCCTGGAGGAATCCGGCGATTACCGGGTGGCGCTGCTGGACGAGGCGGGCGATATGAACCCGATGCCCGCGCGCTACGCGATCACGGTGCTGCCCGACAACCCGCCCGCCATCAAGGTTCGCTATCCGCGCGGGGACACCGAGGTCCTCGCCCTGGAAGAGGTCCCCCTGGCGTTCACGGTGGAGGATGATTTTGGCGTTTCCGCCTACGGCATTGAGTACACGATCGCGGGACAGGAACCCGTACGGCTTGCGTTGAACGGCGATTCGCCACTCGCGCGAGAGATTGTGGGCGACCACCTGTTTGCCCTGGAGGAACTCGGATTGCAGGGTGGTGACCTCGTGACCTGGAGTGTGTGGGCCACCGACCTGAAACCCGATCGCGCCGATTTTGAAGTGGTGGGCGATCCGTTCTTCCTCGAAGTGCGCCCGTATGTGCGCCGCTACCGCGAAAGCATCACCAACGCGGGCGGCGGCGCGGCGGCGGGAGAGGCGGGCCAGGGCCGCGATCCGCTCGGCGACCAGCGCGGCGTGGTCATCGCGCTGCACAATCTCCGGAAGCGCGCGTCGGGCCTGGGCGAAGAAACCTACACCACCGATGCGGGCCGGATCGCCGAGGCGCAGGCGGAGATTCGCGGCACGCTGGAGGGCGCGCTGGGAATGGCGCCGCCGGATCGCGCGATCTTCGGGCGGCGCGCGCTGGAGTCGATGGTGGCCGTGGAGGACGACATAGCCCGCGCGGCGTGGCCGGAGCCCGAAGAGGCGCTCGGCGACGCGCTGGCTGCCGCCCAGGAGGCCATGCAGTGGCTCAAGAAGCTGGAGCCCGAATTGCGGGACGTGATGCGCGCGCAGGGCGGCGGTGGCGGTGGCGGCGGAGGCGGCGGGAGCGCGCAGGGAGAGATCGATCAGCTGGAACTGGCCCGGCGGACCGGCTTCCAGGAGGAAGCGCGGACCAGCCAGCAGGCGGCGGCGGAGCAGGAAGCGCTGCGGAAGGGACTCGAAGATCTGGCGCGACGCCAGGAAGTGCTGAACGAGGACCTTGGCGCGTTGCTTTCGGAAAATGAAGCGGCCCGGGACGAACGGGAGCGGGCGCGGCAACTGGAACGGCTTCGCGAAGAGCAGCAGCGGCAATTGGAGCGGCTGGACCAGCTCGCCAACGAATTGGCGCGCAGCCCGATGGATGCGGCGCAGCGCGAGGAGGCGCGCGAGGCGCTTCAGGAGGCGCGCCGCAATATGGAGACCAGCGCCGAGTCCGCGCGGCGAGGCGAATTGCAGCAGGCGCGATCGGCGGGGAGCCGCGCGGCGCGGGATCTCGAAAGCGTGGAGCGGAACCTGGATATGCTGACGCGCGAAGCTGCGGCGGACCGGCTCGCGGCGCTGGAGGAAGGCATGCGCGGCTTGCGGGAGCGCCAGGCGGGCGTGCGGGAGGAGGTGGACGCGCTACGGGAGATGGAGTCGCTCCCCGGCTTGGAGGGACAGGAGCGCCTGGCGGCGCGGTCCGAACAGCTTCGCGGCGAAAAGGAGTTGCTTGCGCGCGACACGGAGGCGTTGATCCGGGACGCGGGCGGACTTTCCGACCAGCTTCGCCAGAATCAGGAGTTGTTGTCGCGCAAACTGGGGGATTGGGCGCGGCGCACCAGCCGGGATGGCGTGGTTACCGATATGGAGTCCGGTCTGCGGTACGTGGAGTGGGGCGCCTGGGAGCCGCTGGCCGAAACCGAGCGCCAGGTGGACCGAAAGCTCGAACAGGCGGCGGGGGCGCTTGAAGGGTTGCGGCGCTATCTCCCGGGGGACGAGAAAGAGGATCTGGCGCGCGCGCTGGACATGCTCCAGGAACTGGGGGGCGTATCGGAAGAGGCCGGTGAGGCGTCCGAGGCGGGCGAAACCGGTGAGGCTGGCGCTGGAGGCGATTCACGCGCGGAGACCGACGCGGAGGCGGGGCGCGGGGAAGGCGCTTCCGAGCCCGGCGGCGATGGCGCGAGTTCTCAACCGGAAGCGGAGGCCCGGGAATCCCTCGCCCGGCGGCCTGACGCGCCTGGCGCGTCCGGCGATCCGGCGGGGCAGGGCGATCCGTCCGCCGAGGGCGAAGCGTCTGGCCCCGGCGTCGCGCCGCAAGATGGCCAACAGACCGAAGGCGGCCAGGAATCCGGGGAAGGCGCCGGAGAGACGGGCGCGCCGGGCGAAACGGCCTCCGCACAATCGGGCGGCGCGAACGGCGATACGCCGGGAGAGGGTGCGGCGCCGGGCGAAGGTGGCGAAGCGCCCGGCGGAGAAGGCGGCGAGTCCGGGCGCGAGGGCGCGCGCGCGGATGGCGCCCGCGGTGACGGCGCGAGCGGCATCCAGACCTCGGAGACCTTCCGCGGCGGCGGCGCGGACTCGCGCGACGGCTTTTTCGATCAGGACATCTGGGAGTGGCGGCCGACCATCCGCGACGCGGCCTCGCTGCTGCCCCGGGAGTCGTCCGTGCGCGGCGCGCTGGAGCAGGTCGAAATGGATTTGGGCCGCCTCCAGCGCGAGTACAACAACGGCAAGCAGCTTCCCGATGCCGGGGAATTCGAGCAGGTAGTGCGCCGCCCGCTCCGGGACGCGATCGCGGCGCTGGAAGACGAGGTGCGCGCGCGTCTGGATAGCGAGCGGCAGTGGATTGAGGACGAGGGCGCGATCCCGCCGCAATACGCGGATCGCGTTTCGGAGTATTTCCGAACCCTCGCCGATACCCCGGCGGCGCCGTAGAATGGGGGTGTTGTGCGCGATCAGGAAGTAATCCCGAATTCGGCCTGGCTCGAATGGGGCGGCGTGTTCGGCGCGGGCGGCGGCGCGCTGCTGCTCGCCCTGCTCGCGCTGGCCGCGGCGATCTTCTGGTGGCGCCGGCTGCGCGGGCTGCCCGCCCGGCGGCGCGCCACGCTCGTCGCTTTGCGCGCGCTCGGCCTGTCGTTGCTGGTGTTTCTGTTGCTCCGGCCGGCGCTTGTGCGCGGGGCCTACGAAAAGTCCACCGATGTGGTCGCGGTGGTCTACGACGACTCGGGCAGCATGAAGGTGGAAGACGGGCGCGGCATGTCGCGCGCCGACCGCCTCCGCGCGGCTCTCGAACGCCACACGGAGGCCTTCGATCTCGCATTGAACAGCCGCTTTCACGTATTGAACTACCGCGCGGGCGCCGGGGCCGGCCCGCTCGCGGATCGCGCGCACCTGCGCTTCGACGCCCCGGAGACGCGCCTCGTGGACGCCGCCGCGCACGCCGCGCGCGACCTGGCATCGCTGTCCGCCGCCGCCATCGTGCTGATTTCCGACGGCGGCCAGCAGCCCGCGGCGGCGGAAGAGGCGTGGGCGGAATTGGAGGCGTCGGGCGTGCCGGTCTACACCGTGGGCGTAGGGGAAGACGGGTGGCGCGATCTGGTGATCGGCGAGGTGGGGTTGATCCGCGCGTTCTTCGACGAGGCCCCCGCGCGAATCACCGCACGCTTTTCCGCCCACGGGCTCTCCGGGCGGGATGTGCTGGTCGAGGTGCTGCGCAACGGCGCCGTCGAGGCTTCCGAAACGCGCCGGATCGAGCGGGATTTCGTGGAGCAACAGGTGCAGCTTGAAGTGGCGCCGCGCGATCGCGGCTGGCTGGACTACGCGGTGCGCGTGCGTCTGAAGAATCCCGGGCGCGGGGGCGAGTTTGTCGCCCAAAACAACCAGGCCCGGGTCTTGCTCGATCACCGGGAAAAGGAATACCGCATTCTGTATTTCAGCGGGCGTCCGAACTGGCAGAACAAATTCGTGCGCCAGGCGCTGGCGGGCGATCCGGAGTTGCGCCTTTCGAGCCTGATCCGGATTTCGGGCGCGGAAAAATCGTTTGTGTACCAAGGCGAACGGACCTCGCTGGGCAATCCCCTCTTCGAGGGCTTCGAAGACGAATCCACGCTGCCGCGCTACGATGAGGCGGTGTTCACGCGGATGGGCCTGGCGAAGGACGAGCTCGCCGACGGCTACCCGGTGGATGGGGCGGCGCTGTACCCGTTTCACCTGATTATCTGGGGCGATATCGAGGCCGATTTCTTCGCCCCGGCCCACTTCCGCGTAACGCGCGACGCGGTTTCCGAGCGCGGCGCTTCCTTCCTCATGCTCGGCGGGCCGCGATCCCTCGCGGGCGGCGGCTACGCGGGCTCCATGATCGAATCGATGCTGCCGGTGATGCCCGGCGGCGTGGACCCCTTCGATGGCGTACCGGGGGACGTGCGGTCGAGTCCGGAGGGATTTCTGACCGGCGTATGGGCACTGAACGCGGATGCGGAGGCCAATGAGATCGCGTGGCGCGAGCTCCCGCCGCTGCCGGAGGTGGACAACATCAATGCCACGCGAATCGGCGCCTCCGTGCTGGCCGAAGCCGATCGCGCCGGCGGGGCGTCGCCGTTTCTCGTGTGGCGCCGCTTCGGGGAAGGCCGGGCCGCGCTGCTGGCGACCGGCGAGACCTGGCCGTGGCACATGCAGACCGAAGCCGGGAACGATGCGCACGCGCGGATTTGGCGGCAGCTCGTGCGATCGCTTGCCAGCACCGCGCCGGAACCGGTGTTCATGGAGGCCGATCCCGGCGTGTTCGTCGCCGGTTTGGCGGGAAACCTGACGTGGACCGTGCGGGACGCGCTCTTTGCGCCGGTGGCGGGGGCCACGTTGCGCGCCCGCGTGATCGAGCCCGGGGGCGCCTCGGTGAACACGCCGCTGGTCGAGCGCCTGGACTTCCCGGGCAAATACGAAGCGCCCTTTACGCCCGCCGCGCCGGGACGCCACCTGGTCATTCTGGAGGGACACGACGCCGACGGCGCACCGCTGGATCCGGTGGAGTCCGCAATTACCGTGGAGGAGGATATCCGGGAACTCGCGGATGCCCGGTTTGACGATGCCCTCTTGAAGGCGCTGGCGGCGCGAACGGGCGGCCAGTATTTCACGCTGGAGGAACTGGATCGCGTGGCGTCGGCTATCCGCCCGGTGTCGCGCGAGCGGGCGCGAATTGAGCGGACGCCCATCTGGCATCATCCAGGATTCTATGTGGCGCTGGTCCTGCTGTTTTCGGCGGAATGGACCCTGCGCCGCCGGTGGGGGCTCGCATGATCGCGCGCCTCTTGTTCACCTGCATCGCGCTGGCGCTTCCCGGCATCGCCGCCGCCGAGCTGCACGCCGTGATCCTGCGCGGCCTCGCCGGCGATCCCGAACTGGAGCAACGCTTCCAGGGCTGGAGCGCGCGGCTGGCCGAATCCCTGGAGGAGAGGTGCCTGGTCGCGCCCGAGCGGATCCACGTGCGGCCGGCCCCGGATGCGAAGGACGCGGACGCGCCGCTCACACGCGACGGCGCCCGCGCGCTCTTCGAGGCGATCGGCCCGGGCTTAGGCGCGGAAGACTCGCTGCTCGTGGTGCTTATCGGGCACGGCAGCCTCCACCAGGAACCCAAGTTTATGGTGTCGGGGCCGGATATCGCCGCGGCGGACCTGCTCGGCTGGCTCGATCCCCTGCCCGCGGGGCGGCAGATTGTGGTCAACGCGGCGTCCTCCAGCGCGGCGTTTATCAACACCCTGAGCGGCCCATCGCGAATTATCGTCACGAGCACGCACACCGGCACGGAAAAGAATGCGCCGGAATTCATGGAGCACGCTGTTCGCGTGCTGGAGCAGGGCGGCGGGGACGCCAATCGGGATGGCGCGCTCAGCTTCCTGGAGTGGATGCGGGCGGCGGCGGCCTCGACGCGCGACTGGTTCGAGCGCGAGGGCTTCATTGTGACGGAACACGCGCTCCTGGACGACGACGGCGACGGGCGAGGTACGCGCCTCGCGCCCGATCCGGACGCGCCGGACGCGGGAACAAACGACGGCGCCGCCGCGGCCGGGGTGATCATTCGGCCGGATCCCGCGTGGGCCGACGCGGACCCGGCCCAGTACGCGCGCTACAGCGAGGCGCTCGCCGCCGTGGAGGCGTGGAAAGTCAAGAAGGCGAATGTGAGCAGCGAAGAGTACTGGTCGAAGCTGGAGGCGCTGCTGCTGGAGGCCGCGCGGTCTTACCCGGCGACCGGCGATGCGGCAGAGACGGCAGAGACGGCAGAGACGGCAGAGACGGCAGAGACGGCGGAGACGGCGGAGACGGGGGAGACGGGGGAGACGGGGGAGACGGGGGAGACGGCGGGGACGGCGGAGACGGCGGAGTCGGCGGAGACGGCAGAGACGGCAGAGACGGCAGAGACGGCAGAGACGGCAGAGACGGCAGAGACGGCAGAGACGGCAGAGACGGCAGAGACGCCAGAGACGGCAGAGACGGCAGAGACGCCAGAGACGCCAGAGACGCCAGAGACGGCGGAGACGCCAGAGACGCCAGAGACGGCAGAGATGGCAGAGACGCCAGAGACGGCGGAGACGACCGAGTCGCCGTGATGGATTATCGCCGCGCGCCCGCCTATAATGGGCGGCTATGAAGCGAGGCATTACACGGATAGCGGTTCTGGCCTGGGCCGCGATCGGGGGGCTGTCCGTTTGGGCCGCGGGGGCGGACGCGGTTTCTCCCCTGATGGCGTTTGCGTGGGAACTCCAGGACCGCACGCCGGCCGGCCAGGACCCGGAGCGCGGCAACCACGTGGCGGTCGTCGACCACGGTCGGGACGCGCTCTTGTTGCGGGTCCACCTGATCCGGCACGCCCAATTCAGTATCGATATCCAGACCTTCATTCTGGCGAACGACGAGAGCGGGCGCTACCTGGCGTATGAGCTCATTCAGGCGGCGCGCCGCGGGGTGAAGGTGCGGCTGCTCGCGGACCACTTCATGTCCGCCCGCGATGTGGAGTGGGCGGCCTTTCTGGCGTCGGTTCACCCGAACCTCGAACTCCGCTACTACCGCCCGCCCACCGGCCAGATGAACCCCTCCAAGGCCGAATTGCTGCTGCACGGTCTGCTCTTCTTCCAGCAGGCCAACCAGCGGATGCACAACAAGGTGATCCTTATCGACGGGGCCATCGCGGTCACCGGCGGGCGCAACATCGACAACCACTACTTCAACCAGAGCTTGACCTACAATTTCTACGACCTGGACGCATTGGTCTCGGGCCCGGTGCTGCCGCGAATGGCCGCGTCGTTCGAGGAATTCTGGACGTGGCGCCGATCCATACCCGCGGAGCAGCTGGGCGACGTCCAATCGCGCATCCGGCGGGGCGCCGTCCGTGAGCGGTCATCCCGGGCGGATTTTGAGATTACGGGATACTTCGACGATATCGAAGCGCAGGCGGATGATCTCTCGCTGATCGCCCGGCGCTTCGTGGCGCCCCTGGAAGAGGCGGACCGCGTGCGCTTCCTGGCGGACCATCCGGGGAAGAACCGCCTGATCGGGTTCTGGGGCGGCGGCAAGGGATCCCGCGCCATCCGCAAGACTATCCGAAGCGCGGAAGACGAGCTGCTGCTCCAAAGCCCCTACCTTATCCTCAACTGGAAGGCGCGCTACCAGTTCCGGCAGATGCGGCGGGACAACCCCGACATGGACATCATCGTGTCCACGAACAGCCTCGCCGCGACCGACAACACCCTCGCCTACTCCGCCAACTACAAGCTGCGCACGGCTTACATCCAGACTATCGGCATGGAAATTCACGAATACATGCCCCACCCCGAAGAACTCTACGAGCACCTGCCCAACTTCGACACCCTCAAGGAGCGGTCCGAAGCCGCCGGCATCTACGGCGATCCCTTCCTCTGCATCCACGCCAAGGCCTTTGTGGTGGACAACAAGATCGCCTATATCGGCTCCTACAACATGGACCCGCGATCCGACAACCTCAACACCGAAATCGGCCTCCTCATTGAAGACCCCGCCATCGTCGCCCGCGTCCGCGAATGCATCCTCGGACGGGCGCGCCCCGAAAACGCCTGGGTCATCGCCCGCCGCGAATTCCCCCTGGCCGACGTGAACTACCTCGTCGAGGGCATTTTCGGCTGGAGCCCGGTCGACGTCTGGCCCATACGCAACACCACCAGCTTCGAACTCATCCCCGGCAGGGAACCCGTCCCCCCGGGCCACCCCGACTTCTACACAAACTACCGGGACGTAGGCAGCTTCCCCGGCGCGCCCGTGGGTTCGGTGAAACAGTTGCAGACCAGCCTCTTCAAGATGTTTAACACGCTGGCGATACCGATGCTGTAGGCCGCCTGACTCAATGCAGGCCGGTTGGACGCGCCGCGGAATATATCGCGGACGCCCGCTTGAAATTGGACACGGGCGCTGCTATTGTGCGAATTGAGTACGGTTGGGCAACCAGTTTTGTCCCGCGCGTATTGTGTGTGTGCGAAGTTCTATCTGGATCAGGGGTGCTGGCCCCGGCTCAGCCGCGTGATGCGGCGACGCTCGGGGGGAGGATTGGACATGAACTTCGCCGAGTTGCCTGGAATTCGACCCTCGTCTATATCAATGGCGCTATGCTGGCTGTTGATCGTCTGCGGGGCGGGCGCTCCCAACGCGGCCGCGCAACTCTATGACCCGGTGCAGACTGTTGAAAATGGGGTTGATGGCGTAACCGGACTGGAAGGCCCCAACCGTATCGCCTTGTCGCCGGATGGCGCGTTCGCCTACGTCGCCTGCTCGTTCTCAAACGCCGTGGCCGCGTTCTCGCGCAATCCCACCACGGGAGAGCTTTCTTTCCTGGAGGTACACGTGGATGGCGAGAATGGCGTGGATGGGCTCGAAGGGGCCGAAAGCGTCACCATTTCACCCGACGGGATGCACCTTTACGTCGCGTCAAGGACAGACGATGCCGTAGCGCTTTTTGCCCGCGATGCGGAGACGGGGCAGTTGACGTTTGTCGAAGCGTACTTCGATGATCAGGATGGTGTCGCCGGACTCAATTTCGTCTTTGCGGTGGTTGTGTCGCCGGACGGCGCCCATGTCTATACGGCGGCGCTGCTCGACCGCTCTATTGCTGTCTTCTCGCGGAACGCAAGTACCGGCGCGCTGTCCTTCATTGAGGCGCATGTGGACGGCCAGAATGGCGTTGACGGCCTGGACAGCGTCCTGTCAGTCGCCGTATCGCCGGACGGCGCCCATGTCTACAGCGCGGCCCAGGGGGACAATGCGTTGGCGGTCTTCTCGCGCGACGGCGTCTCCGGCCAATTAAGTTTCGTCGAGGTCCATGTTGACGGGGAAGACGGCGTAGAGGGGCTGGAGGGCGCGCGATCCGTCGCGGTCTCGCCCGATGGGGCGCATGTGTATGCTACGGGTCCAAAGGAGACGGGCGTTGCCGTGTTTTCCCGGGATGCCTCCAGCGGCGCGCTGGCCTTTATCGAGGCGGCCTTCAATGGCGGCGCCACTGAAGTTACGGGCCTCCTGAACCCGCACAGCGTGACGGTATCGCCCGATGGCGCGATTGTGTTTGCGGCTTCCGGTGTTTCGCAAAGCACGTTCGCACGCGATATCGAAACCGGTACGCTGGTGTATCTCGGTGGCATTACGGAAGCTCCGGACAGCCAGTTCACGCTTCTCGGGGCCTTTGAAGCGACCGTCTCCTCCGATAGCCGATTCCTCTACCTCGGCGCCTCCCAGGCCGAGGCGGTGCAGGTGTTCCGAGTAGATGCCGACCGTCCGTCCGTAACGATCAGCCGGGCTCCCACCCAGGCGGACCCGACCAATACCGCGCCGCTGGAATTCGACATTGTTTTCTCCGAGCCGGTTACGGGCTTCGTAGCCAGTGACCTGCTCATCGAAGGCGCCGGCTCGGTCTCGGATTTGAGTCTGATTGACGTGGATGGTGAAGTCTTTGCGCTCACGATCGCGTCCCTGGACGGCGACGGAGCGATCGCGGTGTCGGCGCCCGCGGGCGTGGCGCTCGACGCCGCGGGCAATCCAAACCTTGCCTCCGTGGGGCTTGATAACACCATAACAATAGATACGACGCCGCCGGTGATCAGTGTGACCAGCCCGGAATTGACCACCGTCGTACAAGGCGAAACGTTCACGGATCCTGGTGCGACGGCCGTGGATGCTCTTGATGGCGCCGTAATCGTTACGGTGGGCGGAGATACGGTGGACGCAAGCGCCTCGGTCGGAACGGAGTTCGTCATAACCTACGATGCCGTGGACAGCCTCGGCAACAGCTCGCAGGCCACGCGTATCATTACCGTTGTGGGGGTCGGCGCCGAGGGAGAAGGCGAGGGAGAAGGAGAAGGAGAAGGAGAAGGCGAAGGCGAGGGCGAGGGCGAAGGTGAAGGAGAAGGAGAAGGAGAAGGAGAAGGAGAAGGAGAAGGAGAAGGAGAAGGAGAAGGAGAAGGAGAAGGCGAAGGCGAAGGAGAAGGCGAAGGCGAAGGTGAAGGCGAAGGTGAAGGTGAAGGCGAAGGTGAAGGTGAAGGTGAAGGTGAAGGCGAGGGCGAGGGCGAGGGCGAGGGTGAAGGCGAGGGCGAAGGCGAAGGAGAAGGTGAAGGTGAAGGTGAAGAGGACTTGGCAACCATTGCCCAGACGTTGCTTGATGGCTTTGGAGCGGGCGATGCCGACAGTGACGGTCAACTGACACTCGACGAGGCGCGCGACATTTTCTCGCCGCTGACGGACAGCCAGTTTTCAGCTTTGGACAGCAATAACGACGGCGCATTGAGCGCTGCCGAGCTGCAAGCGGCCATTGGTGGTCCGACTGGCTGCGCTTGCCCGCAGGCCGGCGCCAAGGGCCTGCGCGATTCCCTGGGTGACCTGTTCCTGCTGGGTATTGGCCTGTTGGCGTTGCTGGTCTTGCGTGGCGATACGGCCATAGAATAGGTGATCCAACGGTGTTGAACCCGCGGGCGGCGCGCTTGCCGCCCGCGGGTCTTGCATGATCTCGTATTTTTGCGGTACGGTTCCCGGGAGCAACAGCCGGGTGCGATTGTGGGTGCGCCCGGAGATTCGAAAGGGCGCGATCGCATGAACCGAAGAACTTTTCTCCAGTCCACGGCCCTGGCCGGCCTCACCGCGGCGGGGTTCGGCGCGAAGGCCGACGCCGGGACGTCCCGGCCCAACATCCTCTGGATCATGATGGACGACTGCCGTCCCGACGCGCTGAGCTGCTACGGCCAGCCGTGGGCGCGGACGCCGAATATGGACCGTATCGCGGAGCGGGGCGTGCGCTTTGAGGCGGCGGTGACCCAGTGCCCGATCTGCATTCCGTCGCGGTCGTCGATGAAGACCTCGCACTACTGCCACGAGTTCGGTCTGATGTCGATGGGCGATCCGCCCGTGAACCCGCCGTACACGTACCGGAAGGAAGCCCATTTCCCGGACCTGCTGCGCAGTTGGACCGGCGTGGGCATGCAGCCAACCTGCATGGGGAAGGTGCACGCGTTTCGTCCCGACTGGGATGTGGAGGACCGGCCGCGCTTCCGGACGTCGGACCGGCGCTCGGAAGGGGGGCAGTATCCGCCGGTCAACCTGACCACGCACGGCTGGCAGATTGGCGGGACGGTGGAGGCGCACGCGGGAGACACGCGCACGGCGCTCATTGGCGATGGCGCCCTGGAGAAGCTGGACGCCTTCGCGGCGGCGGGGAAGCCGTTCTTCCTCCGGGTTTCGTTTCACGCGCCGCACGTGCCTATCGAGGTTCCGCCGGAATTCATGATCGATCCGGAATCGGTGAAGCTGCCCCTGCCGTCACAGGAGGAACTCGACAGCAAGCCGCGTTTCGAGCGGGAGCAGCTCCGCGTCTACTCCGGCACGCTCG
The DNA here is from genome assembly GCA_019637335.1 of Candidatus Hydrogenedentota bacterium. Classification (NCBI taxonomy): domain Bacteria; kingdom Pseudomonadati; phylum Candidatus Hydrogenedentota; species Candidatus Hydrogenedentota bacterium. The sequence goes on from JAHBVV010000019.1 coordinate 112,944, forward strand.
ATCTCACGCCCGAGGCGATTCAGATCGCACGCGGGACCTACTACGGCATGGTGTGGCAGGTGGACCATGAAGTGGGCCGGATCCTGGCCAAACTCGACGAGCTCGGCCTGCGCGAGAACACCATCATCGCCATCTGCTCCGATCACGGCCTCCAGCTCGGCGAGCACGGCGTCCACAAGAAGCGCAGCTTCTACGAGCAGACGATCCTGACTCCGCTGGTCATTGCGGCGCCCGGCAAGCTGAAGCCTGGCACAGTCGTCTCCGACCAGGTGGAAATGATCGACTTCATCCCCACGCTGATGGACCTCAGCGGCCTGGAGATTCCCGGAGATATTCGCGGGCGCAGCCTTGTGCCGCTGATGAACGGCGGAGACGGCGGCCGCGCGGTGACGTTTTCGGAGATCGACCAGAGCGGCTCGATGTACGACGAATTGCGAAAGGATTCCGGGCGCCAGGTGATGGCGCGCACGCGCGACTGGAAGCTGATCGAGTTCCGCGACCCGCGCGTGCTGGATCCGGATGGCGCGCTCCATGACCTGAAGAACGACCCCGGCGAGACGCGGAATCTGTTTCACGATCCCGCCCACCAGGACACCGTGGCCCACCTGCGGCGGCTGCTGGCCGCGTGGGAGGCCGACACCGGCTACGGTGCGGCCCCCGCGCCGGAAGGAGCATGAACCCGATGCGAGGTTATTGGCATTTCGCGCCGGCCCTGGCGCTTCTCGCGCTTTCCACCCTCCTGAACGCGGCCTGCGCGCCCGGGAAGGGCGACGAGCCGGCGTTGGACCTGGCTTCGGCGGAGGCCGGCTTGCGCGAGGAAGGCAGCGGCGATGCGCAGCCGGAGGAAATGGCGCGGGTGCTGGGGCTGGATCCGGCGGCCGCGTCGGCCCTGCGCGACGCCTTCGCGCGGCGCGACGCCGAGGTGGAGGCGTGGATCGCCGGCGAGCGCGGCCAGCGCCTGATCCGGCTTGAGGCGGAGATGTTCGCGGCGGTGGAGGCGCGCAAGCTCGACGACGTGAAGCGAGCCACCGCCGAAGCCACCCCGCTCCGCGACGAATTGCGCCAACTCATCGCGGACCACGAGACGTCCATCCTCGATTCGCTCGGCCCGGAGCGCCGCGTGCAGTGGGAGGGCTACGAGGTGGCGAAGAAGATGCTGGACCTGATGCAGCCGCTGGAACTCAATTTTCAACAGGCCCAGGCGATCGAGCAGGGCGGGCCCGCCGCCCTGGCCCAGGCGATGCGGGCCGGGGAACCCAACCCCCAGGCCGCCGCCTTTCTCGAACTGGAAAAATGGGTCGAGGAGAGCGTCCTGACGCCCGACCAGCGCGCCGCCTACCAGGACATCAAAGCGTCCAACAAGCTCCGGAGCCTGAGCATCTGACCCGCGGTCAGTGCTTGAAATGGTGGTGATACCGTTCCGGGTGCTCGTTCATATTCCGGAACTCGTGGCGGATGGCCCCCGCCAGCCCCAGGCTCAACAGCGCGATAAGCAGCATAAACACATACGGCAGCATGGCAAAACCTCCATGTGTCCCGCCCGCGGGCGCGACACGGTTCGCCCTCGACTCCGGCAGCCCCCGCCGTGTCTCTATTCGTTCTTCATTATAGGCCGATTCGGAGAAAGGCGCCAGGAATATTCGCGCAAGCGGGCCAGGATCGCCCCAAATCGGAGCGGATGGGAGGGATGAAGGAAGCGATTGGGAGCGTGGGGCGCAGATTCGACCGCGCTCCCATTTGTCGCGCTCTTGTTGATGGTGTCCGGGCATTGCCGTGAGAACAATAAAAAAACGGCCGCCTCCAATTTCGAAGGCGGCCGTGGCGTTGCGATGTGTGATTACGCCAGCACGAATTCCAGCGTCACAATCTTCTTGTGGGGGACGTCGAGCTCGATGCGCTGGCCGGCGGCCTTCAGTTCTTCCCGGCGCTCTTCGTTGAGGTTCGTCAGCCACGCCGCCTTGATGGGGCGGGCGACTTTCAGCGCGCCTTTCACGGCGTGCGCCGTCGGGTTGAATAGGCGGACCACATAGCTGCCGGGGCGGTCTTCGTGCTGCTTGAACGCCGTCAGTTGCAGGTTGTCCCCTTCCAGGGTCAGGAAGCTCATCGACTTCGGCAGCGCGCCCGCGTGGGGACCGGCCTGGGCAGGTTCGAGGGGCAGGTTGTGGTCTTCCGCCTGCGCGTATACTCCGTTTTCCCAATCGCCCGCGTGCGGGTAGATGGCGTAGCTGTATTCGTGCGCGCCGAGGCAGTGCGACCGCTCCATCTCGGGGTGCGTCTCGTAGCGGCCGAAGATCGGGCAGTTGCGGTAGGTGAAGGCGCGGATGAACGTAATCGCCACGGGGCGATCGGCGCTGTCCATCGCCTCGTATTCCCGAAGGCCCGAGTTGTTGAGGATCGCGAGGCCCTGCTTGCCGTCCGTCATGTCGACGAAGCGGTGCATGGGGTACTGCGGGTTCGGCTTGCCGTAGTACGGTGTTCCCGGCTTCACGTGAATGTCCCGCGAGATAACGTCGAAACCCGCCTCGGAATCCGTCCGGTCGCAGTCGAGCCGCGTGGGGAAGACGGCCCGGAGGCGGTGGTGCTTGCAGGTGTTCTCGAAGCTCGTCGTCACGTCGAGACGTTTCGCGCCCGCGCGCAGCGTGAAGCGGCTTGTCACCAGCATCTCCCGGCGCTCCTTCGTGCGCTTCGTGTGCGGCATGTGCTCGGACCGGAAGTGCTCGTCGAGCTCGTCCTCGATCGACACCGGGATCTGCATGTGGTAGTCCACGCGCACCCGCGCGAAGAGCGGGCCCGCCTCCTCCAGCGCGATGGCGCAGGGGAACCCGTGCGACGTGATAATCTCGTTCTGGTCCGGCTTCATGTGCACCCAGCTGTGCCCGGTCTCGCCGCAGTCTTCGAGGTAGTGCAGGCCGGTGAACGTGTGGCCCGTCTCCTTCTGCGTCAGATCGAGCGTGCCGTCGGCGTTGAACTTCACGCGCAGGTGCTCGTTCTCCAGGATGTTCGTTTCCGGCGCCAGCGATCCTTCGAGGTAGTCGAATTTCTCGGCGCGGACGAGGTGGTAGGTCTTGTAGCCGTACGCGGGAATGTCCTTCACTTCGATGTGGCAGCGCACGCGCAGGCTGTTCAGCTCGATGGAGACGTCCTGCAGGTTGCGCACCAGCGAGCACCAGGGGAACTGCTCCTTCACCTGGATGCGGCCCACTTCCTGTCCGTCGGGCGAGACCACCTTGAAGGCCTCGTAGCCCATGTTGTCCGGCAGGTCGATATACGCCGACACCACGCCGCTGCGCGGGAAGGGCGTCCCGTTGAATACCGTCAGCACCGCGTCCTTGTCGTCCAGATCGCTGTTGTCGATCGCGATCTGCACGGCCTGCATACCGCGGCGTGTCAGGCCCTCACACAGGATGTTGATCTGATCGTTGCGGTAGAGGGAGTCCTTCTCCATCTGGTCGATGCCCGCGCCCGTGATGGTGTCGTGGGGGTGGTTTTTCAGGAGCAGCCGCCAGCAGCGGTCCAGGGCGGTTTTTTCATAGCGGCCGCCGGCCATGCTGCCGATCACGCTCCAGGGCTCGCCCTTGCGCTGGATACTGATCTCGGCGGCGTTGTTGCCCTTTTTCAACACCTGGCGCGCGCTGATCACGTCGCCGTAGAGGTGCGTCCACTTACCCACGGAGCCGGGGTAGCGGAATTCGCCCTTGATGGGCTCCAGCGGACCCACCTCCCGGCGCATGGCGTCCATGTAGTCCTTCAGGTTCGAGAGCTTGATCTCGTGCTCCGGCATCAGCTCCTGGCAGAGCTTGATGATCTCCGATTCCTTCGGGTCGGGGTTCGAGGTGTCGAAGCCCTGCATGCAGCAGATCTGGCTCGTGGTGAAGTGTTCCGACTCGTCCTTCACGAGCTTCAAGAGCTGGTCGCGGATGGGTCCGTCGTTCCACTGCTTCTTCTTGTCGTCCAGCACGTAGTAGTGCGCGCGCGGGTTCGCGTCGCCCGCCATGCGGAAGGGGGCCGCGCCCCGGTCCCAGTCGTAGCGCTTGAAGACGTCATCGCTGCCGTAACGGAGCACGCGGTACACATAGACGTAGTAGCTGAAGCGGCTCATGCAGCCAAAGCGCATGCCCAGCAGCTGGGAGCCGTCCGGACCTTCCAGGAGGAACTCGCTTTTCGGCGTGGTGATGCCCCGGTAGAAGATGATCGTGTCGATGTCGAAGCCCTGGTAGATCTGCGGGATCTGCGAGGTCTGCCCGTAGCTGAAGGGGGTGTAGCCGACCTTCGAGACCGCCCCCAGCGACGCCGCGACGCGGTGGCCCACCACGAGATTGCGCACGAGGGACTCGCCGTTGACGATGTACTCCTCCGGCAGGCTGTACCACGGCCCCACGATGAGGCGCCCGGATTTCACGTGCTTCTCGACCGTGGCGCGCTTCTCGGGGCGGAGTTCGAGATAGTCCTCCACGCAGACCGTCTGCGAGTCCATCGTGAACGACTGGAAATCCGGGTCCGTATCCAGGAGTTCGAGCAGCTCGTCCATGAAATCGAGCAGGAGCAGGCGCGTTTCCTCGAACGGATAGCCCCATTCGCGGTCCCAGTGGGAGTTGGAGACGACGTGAATGGTTTTGCGTTGTTCGGACATGGGTTCTCCTTGCGGGCGCACCGGTTTTCGGGCGTGGGGGAATTTCAGGGACGGTTCTGGAGGGTGTGGGGGCGTCCGCGCCGCAACAACGGGGACAATACCGCCACACTCGGCCTGAAATGGTGCCTTTTCGGCGCTTCCGGAGTCAACTTTTCGGTCGCGAAAGCCCGAAATTCCGGTATCCGGCCGCAGGGCAATCGCATTTAAACTTCCAACTCGAGCCGAGCGCCACATGAAACACCTTCAATGTTAAAAAAGGCGTGTGTTGGAGCGCTGGCATTTCGCCTGCGGCGAATCCCGGACCTTGCCGGCACAGATGCCGGCGCTCCAAAACGCTCACTATCGTTGATTCAAGGTTCCAAATTGACTCAAGTTTACGCCCATATACCGAGATCGAGTCTAAATGCGATTGCCCTGTCCGGCAGCGCGCGGGGTGGATTCCGTAATCGATTCGGGGTATGCTGCTTCCAGGCGGTATTTCCCGCGGAGGAATGGGCGCAATGAAGGGCAGGATCGTGCTTTGTCTGGTGATGGCGACGACCGCGGCGTTTGCGGACGACGCCGGCGTGCGGGAATCGACCCAGTTCGGCGCGAAACGGCTCGATTTTACTGTGGACGGCGCGCCGGGCTTTGTCATCGAGCCGCCGGTCCGCAAATTCGACAAGAACCATCCCTGGGTCTGGTATGCGCCCACGTTCCTGGGGCGCCACCCCGACCCGAGCCACGAATGGTACTTCAAGCCCCTCCTCGACGCCGGGTTCTACATTGCGGGCGTCGAAGTGGGGGAGTCCTTCGGCAGTCCAGACGGCGTCGCCGCCTACCAGGCCTTCCACACCCACGTAGTAGCCGCGTATAACCTGTCGATCAGGCCCGTGTTGCTCCCGCAGAGCCGGGGCGGGCTCATGCTCTACAACTGGGCCGTTGCGCATCCGGAGTCCGTCGGCGCCGTCGCGGGGATATACACCGTGTGCAGTTTCACCAGCTATCCCGGCGTGGAGAAGGCCGCGCCCGCGTATGGGCTGAGCGCGGCAGACCTGGAAGCGCGCCGGGCAGACTTCGAACCCATCGAACGCCTGGCGCCGCTCGCCCGGGCCGGGGTCCCGGTGTTCCACATACACGGCGACGCCGACGCGGTCGTGCCGGTGGAGGAGAACGCGGGCAAGCTGGTGGCGCGTTACCGAAACCTGGGCGGGACCGCGACCCTGAAGTTGGTGGCCGGGAAAGGACACGAGGTGTGCGACGAGTTTTTCAAGGACCCGGAGTTTCTGGCATTTATGCTGGAGCACGGCGGGAGGGCGCGACATGACGAGTGAAGATCAGAAACGGCTGGCGGCGCTGGAATGGCGCGTGGCGCGCCTGGGCATGTGGAACAAGTTGCTCGTGGTGCTGGTGCTGTTTGCGCCGTTGTATCACGGGCTCCTGCAGCCGCTCGTGGAGAGCTGGCTCGTGCCCCTTGTCTACACCAGCCCGGAGCGCCTGAAGTACATGGCGGGGCCGCGCTACGAGTTTGCGTTCCTGCTCGGCGCCTTCGCGCTGGTCACGCTGGTTATTGCGCTCATCCTGATTTTCCGCGATGACCGGGCCGTGCGCCAGATGCGCCAGCGCCAGTAACCGGCGCGGCGGGCCGGTGATTCAAGCGGTCAATTGTGCCGTTGAAATTCCGGGCTCTTTCTGCCGCGGACACGAATGTCCGCGATCCTGGTGCGCCGCACGGCGCCGAAGACAGGCCAATCAACAACAGGAGGGCAGGCAATGTTCGTGGTGACCAATCGGGAAGTGTTCCCCAGGCGTCGTGGATTCGACATGTTCGGGAAGAAACCGGCGGCGGGCGCGGATACGCTGCGGCTGGTGGAGGCCACCGGATCGCCCGGGAACTGGCGGCTGGAGCTGCTCAAGGACCGCGCGGATGAGGCGATGAAGGCGCGCGCGGGGCTTTCCGGCCGCGGGCCCTGGTATGCGAGCGACTACGCCGCCGCATTGCTGCGGGAGAAGCTCCGGGGCCCCAACGGGCCGCGCAACCTGCTGTTCTTCGTGCACGGCTTCAACAATGACGTGGAATCCGTCCTGGATCGCGCCTGGGGCTTCGAGCAGGCCTACGGCGTGGAGGTGGTTCCGTTCAGCTGGCCGGCCAACGGCGGCGGGGCCTGGGGCGTCGCCAGCAACAAGAGCGACAAACGCGACGCGCTGAATTCCACGGGCGCGCTCGACCGGTGCATCGAGCGGATCGGACAATTCATTGAGCAATTCAACGAGGAAGGCCTCGATCGCATCCGGAAAGCGGCGCGCCTGGCCCACCCCGACGACAAGGAGCAGGAGGACGCGTTTATCGCGCGGGAGATGGCCCGGGCGTGCCCGATACGCGTCAGCATGCTGCTGCACAGCATGGGCAACTACCTGTTCAAGCACCTGCTTCAATCGAGCACCTACCACGCGCGCGATCTGGTGTTTGAAAACGTGATTCTCGCCGCGGCCGACACGAACAACCTGGACCACGCCCGCTGGGTCGATGAGATCCGCTGCCGCAACCGGGTCTACATCACGATCAACGAGGACGACTCCGCGCTGCGGGTTTCCCGGATGAAGGCGGGCGACCAGCAGCGCGCGCGCCTGGGCCACTACACCTATGGCCTCGATTCATCGCAGGGGGTCTACGTCAACTTCACGAAGACCAAACATGTCGGCGATTCCCACGCCTACTTTGAGGGCGAACCGGTGGAGAAGAACCCGCGGGCGAAGGCGTTTTTTCAGGCCGCCGTCAACGGCGAAACCGCGGAGACGCCCCTGCCCTACAACGCCGCGAAGAACCTCTACGGCATCGAGTAGCGCCTACTCCGCGACGAGTTGGGTCGCCGTGGCCTCGGGCGGCTTGAGGTACGTGTCCATCCACGCGTACATCAGCGCACGCGACTCGTGCGGCACGCTGTGGCCCCGCCCGTGTACGAAAAACGCGTAGTTCTCCGGCGCGCCCGCGATCTCGTAGAGGTCCGCTGTTGCAAGCATCATCAGCACCCGCTGGCGCTGCGTCGCCGGGTTGCCGTCGTTCAGCCCGTCAATCTGCAACATCGCCCGGGGCGCCACCAGCGCGACCATGTGGTGGAAATCGATCGGCGGCAGTTCGTTGTTCAGCAGGCCCGGGCGCAGGTGCTTGAAGTAGACATACCAGCGATCACGCGACCAGTTGAGCACGGCCGGGTTGTGCCGGAAGGACGGCGCCGAGCAATTCGAGGCGCCCGCCTTCACGCGCTCGTCGTAGGCCGCCAGGAAGATGGTTCCGTGCCCGCCGAGGGAGTGGCCCAGCGCGCCGATGCGGTCCGAGTCCACCTCTGGCAGCGTTTCGAGCACATCGATGGCGATGCTGTGCTCGTAGGTGAACTTGCCCACCGCCGTCCACTCCGGGTGCTTCTCGTGGAACGCTGATGTGTCGTAGGAGCCCTTCTCGGGGATGCGGTGGCCCGAAACGAAGTGCTCCGGCGCGATCGCCACATAGCCGCGCCGGCTCAGGTGATCGAGGTAGGCCTTGGTGGAATCATCCACCAGCCCAGCGGCCTGCTTTCCGCCTTCGTCGAAGGTGCCGTGCAGCGCCACCACCGCGGGAAACGGGGCCTCGCCGGCCAGCGGGATGCCGAGGTACGCATAGGCCCGTTCGCCCGCTTCCACGGCGTAGCTGATCAGCTTGCGGGTGTAGACGCCATCCACCACGGCGCTCTCGTGCTCCTGAACGTCCAGCGGCGGCTTCTCGGGCTTGTGCTGGTCGCGGAGCAGATCGAGAAAGGCCTGCTTGATCGCCGGGCGCCGCGCTTCCCAGTCCGCCTTCGATTCGAGGCCGTCCGTGAGGTCGGTCCACGAGGATTCAACCGGCGGCGCCTCCATCAGGGGGTTGGGCGCCGGGGCCTGTGCGGATGCACCCGCAGACAACAGACAAGTAATGAGCACGAACGGTTCACAACATTTCATGAGTTTCGAAGTGCCTCCTCTCAAGAAGCTACAGTAGTTCAATGAATTCGTCGACCGACAGTCCGCTCTGTGCAATTATCGATTTCAGTGTTCCCCTCGGCAGTTCGCGGGTATGGACAGGAACAATCACCCGCGCCCCTCTGTTGGGATTGTGCAGCAGAAGATGGCTGCCGCGCTGGCGCCGCTCTTTGAACCCAGCTTTTTTCAGCGCCGCAACCACGTCTCTGGGCACAAGTGACGGCAACCTGCTCACGCAACCGCCGGTGGTTCGATATGGATGACCGTGTCTACCGGAGCGCTAATTTGATCATGCGGGATGGGCATTCCGTCTTCCACGAGAACCTCCAGGTACAATCCAATGGCCTCTTTCGCCATGGCCATCGCGTGATCGTAGTCTTCGCCCCAGGTTACACATCCGGGCAGCGAGGGGACGGTCACCGTGTAGCCGCCCTCCGGTTCCGGCTCTAGGTGTATTCGGTACGCGTGTTTCGCCATGATATCGGTCTCCTACATATCCCTGAGTATAGCAGAATTGCCTCGAGGCGCCACTGACGCCAGGGCAATCATTCAAGATCCTGGGCTAGAGCAAGTCATTGAATTCGTCCTCTGCAAGATCGCTCTGGCGAACAATGGACTTCAGCGTTCCCCGTGGCAATTCGCGGGCATGAGCCGGAACCGTGACGAGGCGCTCACGCACAGGATGCCAAAGATGGAGGTGGCTGCCGCGCTGCCGGATTTCTTTGAATCCGGCCTTCTTCAGTGCCGCGATGACCTCGCGTGCGGTGAGGGACGGCAGGCGACTCATACGGCGGCAGGCGTTGTAACCTCGACGACAACATCGATAGGCTCCGCAAATGATTCCTGAGGAACAGGCTGACCGAGTTCCGAAAGGACCTCGATATGCCCCTCAATGGCTTCTTTCGCCATAGCCATCGCATGCTCGTAGTCTTCGCCCCAGGTCACGCACCCCGGGAGTGAGGGTACCGTGACCGTGAAACCGCCTTCGGGCTCCGGCTCCAGATGAATGCGGTACGCAAGTTTGCCCATGGAATTCACCTCCTGTGTTTAATGGAGTATACCAGAAGCAGTTGCTACCGGCTTATTGCCGGTCGGGGGGGTTGACGATAATTCCGTTCCGCACCGCCATTACTTCGACCGGTTTGCGCGCGCGGAATCGCGCTCCCTATACTGCCGGGAAGCCACAGGAGCAGCACGATGAACCCCACACGATTACTTCTTGTCCTTGCCATCGCGTCCGCCGCATCGACCGGCGCCTTCCCCGCCTTCCAGGAACACGTCATCAACCCCGACGCCGGCACCGGGCTCGCCATCACCGTCGCCGACGTCAACAACGACGGGAAACCCGATATCGTCGGCGTTAGCTCGGACGACGTGGCGTGGTACGAAAATCCCACGTGGGAGCGGCATCTCATCGCGGACACCATCCGGAATTCCAACGTCTGCATCGCCGCACACGACATCGACGGCGACGGCATCCCGGAGTTCGCGCTGGGCGCCGACTGGCAATTCAACAACACCGAGTCGGGCGGGGCGCTGTTTTTGCTCAGCCACCAGGGCGATGTGAAGCAGCCGTGGAAGGTCACGACGCTGGTGGAAGAGGAACCCACCCTGCACCGGATTCAATGGGCGGACCTGGACGGCGACGGAAGGAAGGAGCTGGTGGTCGCCCCGCTCAAGGGCCGGGGCTCCACGGGGCCGGACTTTACGGACGCCGGCGTGAAGTTGTATGCCCTTTTCCCGGGAGAGGATCCGCTGGCGACGCCCTGGCGGGAGGAAGTCATCAGCACCGATTTTCATCTCGTTCACAATCTCTTTGTTCACCCACCGCGCGATGCTTCGAGGAGCCTGGCCCAGTCGGTGACGTTCGCGGCCCGGGAGGGGCTGATGACCTTCGGCCGAAATCGGGAAGAGTCTCCGCCGTACAGAGCCAGTCAATTTAACAAGGTTCTGGCGCATCCATTGATTCCCGAGGGCGCGGGCGAAGTGAAGAGTGTGGAAATTGCGCCGCTCTCGGGCCAGCGGGCGCCGCGTTTTCTCGTGGGGACCATCGAACCCTGGCACGGCCATCAGGCGGTCGTGTATCTCGGGCCCGATGCCGAGGGCGAGATGTCGCGATTCGTCCTGGACGATCAACTCAAGGGCGGTCATGCGGTCTGGTTCGAGGATTTTGACCGCGACGGCGCGCCGGATATGCTCGTCGGCTTCCGCGAAAAGGCGGGGCCGAAGAACCTGCCCGGCCTGAATATCTACCAGCTCGCCATCGGCGAGGACGATCAGGTCACCGCCGAAAAACACATCATCGACGACGGCGGCATGGCCACGGAAGACGCGCTGGCCGCCGACATGAACGGCGATGGTTGGCCGGATGTGGTGGCCTACGGCCGGGCCACGAAGAACATCAAGTATTACGAGAACCTCGGCGCCAATGAATAACCGCCTCATCGCCTGCATCCTGCTCTTCGCCGTGCTGGCGGGTTGCGGCGCCCCGAGTGAAAAAGAGGCCCCGCAGGATTCCCCGGTGTCGCTGGAAGGGTTCAATGTGGTCGTTATCCTCATTGATTCCCTTCGGGCCGATCACCTCGGGGCCTACGGGCGTCCGGGGCCGACCTCCCCGTTCATTGATACCCTCGCCAGCGACGCCGTGGTCTTCGGCGAGGCGCACGCCCCATCGTCGTTCACGCGCGAGTCCGTGTCGGCCCTGTTCACCGGGAAACTGCCTTCGCAGAGCGGCGCCACGGGCTGGGCGGCCCGCCCCTCGGGCCCGCGGCTGGGCCCGATCTTCCGGGAAGCGGGCTACGCCACCGGATTTTTCAGCGAGAGCGTGGTCGTAAAAGGGCCCGCCTACACCGAGGGCTTCGACGACTTCGAGTTTTTCGACCTGACCAACGCCGACCGCGAGCACGCGCCGCGGCTGTCCGAACGCGCGCTGGAATTCGCGAAAAAGCATGCCGCCGATCCCTTCCTGATGTACGTCCACTATCTCGACCCGCACGGCGAATACTATCCGCCCGCGGAGTACGCGGCCCGATTCGTGGACCAGCCCCCGGAAGTTCCGCTGACCCTCTATGAATCCGGGGAAGGCGTGATCAACGTCCGCGCGCACCGGAATGCGCTCGTGGCGCGGGGATTCGCGCCGGGCCAGAAAGACTTCGAGGACTGGCGCGGAACCTACGAAGCGGAGATCGCCTATGTGGACGACGCCGTGCGTATGCTGGTGGAGGGCCTCGAAGCGCTCGGTGTCCTGGATCGCACGTTGCTCGTCGTGACCTCGGACCATGGGGAAGAATTCCTGGAGCACGGCTACGTGGAGCACGCGTGGACGGTGTACCGCGAGAGCACGCACGTGCCGCTGCTGCTGCATGTGCCCCGCGCGCTGTCCCCCGCGCGTATCGACGCCCGCATCTCCACGGTGCGCATCCTGCCCACGCTGTTGTCGCTGGCCGGCCTCGAAACGCCCGCCGGGCTGCCGCGCCCGCTCATCGAGGAGGCCGGCGGCAAGGTGGAAGCCATCTCGGAGCCCGGCCCCGTGATTTCCGAGAACCACATCGAGTTCCGCAACTCCTCGGTCGCGCTGCGGGATGGGGATTGGACCTACATCGCGTGGTTTCGCGAAATCCCGCCCGAATCGCGCCACACCGCCCTGCGGATCGACGGCGAGAAAATCGCGGCCGGCGCGCCTTTTCCGATCGGGGCCACGCCCGTGCGCGAGGAGCTTTTCAACACGGCATCCGACCCGGATGAACAGCGGGATATCGCCGCCGCCCAACCGGACGCGCTGGAGCGCATGCGCGGGCTGCTCGAGGCCTACCGTGAGGCGTGCCGGGGCGCTGCGGAGGGCGCCCCGCCCGAAGGCGCGGACGATGCCGCCCGCGAAGCCCTGGAGACCCTCGGCTACCTGTGAAAAGTCGCGGGCGCGCCCCGGCGATTTGCTATACTGCCGCCGGTGGGCGAAGGGATGGAATCGGAATGCAGCACCTGGAAAACGAATTCCTGAAGGTCTCCGCGAGCGCCAGTGGCGCGGAGCTGAGGCGCGTATTCGACAAGCAGCACAGCCTGGAACGCCTGTGGGAGGGCGATACCGCGGTCTGGAACCGCCACGCGCCCATCCTGTTCCCCATCGTCGGGCGGCTGCTGAACAATCAATACACCTATGCGGGAAAAAACTACGAACTTCCCCAGCACGGCTTTGCGCGAGACCATGTCTTCGATGTGAAGCGCGAAACGGACGCCACCTTGTCCTACACGCTGTCGGACTCCGAGGCGACGCGCGAGGTCTACCCCTTTGCGTTTCACCTTCAGGTGGACTACACCCTGGTGCGGAATCAGATCCGGGTCGACTATACCGTGACCAATCCGGGGCGCGAGACCATGCATTTCTCGATCGGCGGGCATCCGGGATTCGCGTGCCCGCTGCTGGAAGACGAGCGGTTCAGCGACTACTACATCGAGTTCGAGAAGCAGGAGACTTGCGCGCGCTGGTACGCCAACGAAAACGGGCACATCCACCGCGCCGAGGAAGACTATCTGCTCGACACCAACATCATCCCCTACACCATCGATCGCTTCAAGGAGGACGCCCTCATCTTCAAGGACCTCCAGTCGAAAACGGTGGCGATTAAGAGCTTCAAGAACAGCCATGCGGTGACGATGGACTTCGCGGGCTGGCCCTATCTCGGGATCTGGAGCAAGCCCGGCGGTGCGCCGTTCATCTGCCTGGAGCCGTGGTACGGGATCGCCGACCACGTCGGGCACGATGGCGAACTCACCCGCAAAGAGGGTATTATGGCGCTCGAGCCCGGGCTCAATTTCTGTTGCTCCTACGGGCTTACCTTTACCTGATCCGGTGGCGCCGGACGGGCCATTTTCTTGTGCAGCGGGCTTCGGCCAATTAACCAGAAGGAAGACACCATTATGCCAATGAGTCAACTATGCCGCGCCGCGGCGGGCGCGGGCGCCATCGCAATCGCCTGCGGAACGGCCCTGGCCCACCCGGGCCACGTTCACCCCGAAACGCGCCCGGACCAGAAGCCGCTTGTGGTGGCGCAGGCCGGCGATGCGGCCGCGCCGTCGGTCGCGAAGGGCGTCACGGGCCAGGGTGACCTGGTTTTCAAGGTGCTTCACACCTCCGCCGCGCTGCCCGAGGCCGCGCACGCGGGGCTGAACGCCGCGCACGGCGGCTTTGCCGTGGACCGGCGCCCCGGCAAGGGCGAAGTGTATTTCGCGCTGCCCAATGTGGGCATCATCCGCATCAGCGCGGACCTCAACACCATTGAGGTGTTGCCGACGGACGGGGAGATGGCCGCGACGAACATGCACAATACCACCATCTGGTACGCCGACGGCGACAAGACCTACCTGACCTTCCCCGGCAATGCCACGAACAAGGTCTACACCACCACGGCCGATGGCGCGCTGGTGGACACCCTCGACGCGCCGACGGCGGACACCGCGTTCGACAACGAGACGGTCTCGGCCTATTTCGACAATCCCGAGAACAAATTCGTGCCGACGGACGTGGAAGTGCTGGACAACCGCTTCTATGTGGCGACGGGCTATTCCAGCCTGGACTTCGTGCTGACGGCGGATGTGGAGACGGAGAGCGGCGTTTCCTCCGAATGGGCGCCCTTCGCGTTTGGCGGCAAGGGCGATGGCCCCGGCCAGTTCGGCACGGGCCACGGCATCACCGTCGATCCGGCGGGCAACATCACGGTGGCGGACCGGCCGAACAGCGAGTTGGAGTCCTTCACGAAGGATGGCGCGTTCCTGGGCACGCTGCCCCTGCCGAAGGGATCGCTCCCCTGCGACGTCGACTATCAGAGCGGCTACACCGTCGTGGGCTGCCTCAAGGGGCCGGACGAGAACCTCGGCGCGCCCATTTACATCGTGAAAGACGGCGAAGTGGTCTCGACGATCATGATCAAGGAAGACCTCGGCCTGGAGAAGTTCACCCACATCCACAATGCCGTGATGGTGGAGCGCGACGGAACGTTCTATATCATCGCCCAGGCTTGGAATCCGGGTGACTTCGCGATTCTGGAGCAGGTGAAATAAGACGTGGGTTAAACGTAAAGCCCCCGGCCAACGCCGGGGGCTTTTTTTGTGGACAGCTTGGACGGAGGGTGGCGCCCGGTCAAAGCGAAATCGTCTCCCGCGCCGCGTCAAATCGGGCGGTTTTGCCCTCGCGCAATGCAAGATAGCCCATAATCAGCGCGGTCTGCGTCTCGTAGGCCAATTGCGCGTCGCTCCACGTGTCGACGCGGCCCTCCGCTCGGCACTGCACGAGGTTGCGGAAGTGCAGGTAGGTGTCTTCGCCGTGCTCAATCGCGAAGCGCGCGGCCTGCTTTTCGCTCCCCTGGGCCGGGCGGAACACGATCTCCTCGCCTTCCAGGGTCAGGCTGCCGTCCCACCCCCGGACCAGCGGAAGCCGACCGCCCGCGCCGCGCGAGACCGTGCCCTGATCGTCGTTGCCCTGCGTGCCAAGCACCGCGATGGTCAGCCCGCTCGGATAATCCACCAGCATGTTGAAGGTATCGGGCACCTCGCGCTCCTGGTAGCGGAACTTCCCGCCCGTGCCCACCGCGCTGGAAGGCATGCCCGCGCCGAGGATACTGGTAACCGGCGTCAGGCAGTGGGGGAAGAGGTCGGTGCAGGGGCCGCCCGCGTAGTCCTCGTACATGCGCCAGCGGAAGAAGCGGCTCACGTCGAAATCGCGCTTGGGCGAGTCGCCGAGGAAGGCCTCCCAGTTCAGATCGGGTCCGGCGACCGCGTTGGGATCGTCAATCGGCATGCCGCGCTCGCCCCAGTCGCCCACGCGGAAGTAGCCGCACTCGGCGTGTATGGGCTGGCCGATGAGACCTTCCTGGACGAGCTTCTTCATCTGATGCCAGGCCGCGTCGGACATGCCCTGGGTGCCGAGCTGGAACGCGCGCCCGGACGCCTTCACCGCGGCGGCGAGTTGCTTCGTCAGTTCAAACTGACGCCAGTGCGTGACGGGCTTTTCGCAATAGACGTCCTTGCCCGCGTTCACGGCGTCGATGGCCTGGTAGCCGTGGAGATGGTCCGGGGTCGCGATGCTCACGATGTCCACCGCCGGATCGGCCAGGAGTTCCCGGTGGTCCATATACGATGCCGGGACCTTGTAGCGCTCCGCCGCGCGCGCCAGCCGGGGCCGGTACACGTCGCAAACGGCGACGATCTCGACATTCTTCTCTTCTTGCGCCATGCGGTCCCACATGCTCAGGTGGCTGCCGCCCCGGCTGCCGCAGCCAATCACCGCAATGCCGAGGCGATCATTGGCCGCGGCGCGGCGCGGGGACGCAAGGATAGCGCCCGCAACGGCGGCGGTGGTGGTGTGTTGCAGGAAATGCCTGCGGGTCAGTTCGTGGGTGGTCGGATGGTGTAGTTCTTGTGGCATGGCTGATTCCCTTTTGTGTTACGCGATCCCCCGCGTAATTCCATCGGAACTCCCCCCGGAGCCCCGGATTCGGTATTGTATTCGTGCGTTGGTTTGACCAAAGCGACTTTCGACATTCAAGAAAAGCGTGACAATTGGGAGCGCAGGTCGAAAATGCGCCGTGGTGGACGGCTCGCCTGCATTGCGCGGAAGGCGCAGATGATAATTTCGCAACTTCGTGTTTCATTGCTGGTGGGCGCTTCTTTGGCCCATCCG